>NZ_JBFBCG010000045.1:0-68183 GCF_040683105.1 Streptomyces sp. NPDC051020
CCCCGTCCTACGACGGCGGCGACGCCGTCCGGGTCACGGCGAGCGGAACCACCCCCGCCGACCCGTCCAACGCGCTGCGTTACGAGGCCACCACGTGGGTCACGGCCGGGGGAAATGACCGTGTTCATGAGCGGTGGGGCGAGGACGACGCGGGTGGACAGGGAGCCCGTGCGGCCCGTGCCGGTCATGCCGCCTCAGCCTCCAGACGGCTCGGAGCGTTGCGCGCCGAGCGGAGTATTCCGGCTGCGCACGCGGCCACGACGCAGAACCCAAGGGGCAGCAGGAAGGTCAGGTTGAGCGGGACGAAGTGTGTCAGCGGTCCGATGACGGCGGGACCGGCCAGCATGCCGAGATAGCCCAGACCGGCGACACGCGAGACATTCGTTCCGGCGGCGCCCGGGTCGGCGTGGCCTGCGGCGCTGAAGAGCTGGGGGATGCAGCCGGACAGCCCGGCCCCGAACACGGCCCAACCGGCCAGGGCCAGCGGGATCCAGGTGGAGAACGTGGCTGTCGTCAGCCCGACTGCGGCCAGGGCCGCCCCGTAGCGGAGGATGGCGACGGGCCCGAAACGCATGGCCACTCGGTCGGTCAGCAGCCGGCCGATGGTCATGGCGGTTGCGAACGCACCGTAGGCGAGAGCGGCGGTGGCGGCGCTGGCGTTCAGGACGTCCCGCAGATGCAGAGTGCTCCAGTCGTTGGCCACTCCTTCGCAGAGCATGAGCATCAGCGCGAGCGCGGCCAGCGCCCAGATGCGGCGGGATGTCCGGGGCACCGGTTGCGCCACACCGCCGGAAGCCTTCTCGGCAGGGGAGGGGGCGTGTTCGGCCGACAGGAGTCCGCGGGCGGCGAGCGCGGCGACCGCGAGGCCGAGGACGGCCACCGAGCCGAGGGTCGCCGCCGGGCTCCAGCCCCAGCTCAGCGTGCGCGCGCCCACCAGCGCGGCAAGGACGCCGCCGATGGAGAACGTTGCGTGAAAGGCGGACATGACGGGGCGTCGGTAGCCCCGCTCGACCTGGATGGCGTGGGCGTTCATGCTGACGTCGAGGCAGCCGTTGCCGAATCCGAGCAGTGCGAGTGCGGCTCCCAGCGTCCACGCATCCGTGGCCAGACCCGGAAGGACCACGGCCGCGCTGCACAGAGCCGCACTCAGAGGTACGACGACGCGGGCGCCCCACCGATCGGTGAGTGGGCCCGTGATCCGCATCCCCGCGAAGGCTCCCGCGCCGAGGAGCAGCAGCAGCCAGCCGAGCACGGCATGACTGATGTCCACGTGGCGCTCGACGGCAGGGATGTGGACGACCCACATCCCCAGGACGAAGCCGTTCAGGGCGAAGTAGGCGGTCGTGACCAGGCGGCCGGTCCGCAGCGATTTCTCCATGCCAATGAACATATCTAACATCAATAATGTTCGAAAGATTGCGTTGTGAACATCGATAGTGTTCTATCGTTGATGTGGCGAGCACAGATCGACTGAGACGGATCACTGAGGCGGTACGTGGCGCGGGCAGTGCCGGCGTCGCGGAGCTGGCCGCCCTCACCGGGGCGTCGGAGATGACCATCCGCCGTGACCTGGAGACCCTGGCCGAGCAGGGCATTCTGGAGCGATACCGCGGAGGAGCGAGGAGCCTGCTGCTGCGCGGCGACGAACCCCCCTTCGGGATGCGGGCGACGGAGGGGCTGGAGGCCAAGCGACGCATCGCCTCCGAGGTTGCCGGGCTGATCGCCGACGGGGAGTCCGTCGTCCTCGACAGCGGCACCACCTGCCTGGAAGTGGCCCGCGCGCTGGAGCACCGCCGCCTGACGGTCATGCCACTGTCCCTGCACGCGGTGAATGCACTGACCGGAGCACGGGACCTCACGCTGCTGGTGCCCGGTGGCCGCCCCCGGCCGGGCGAGCTCGCACTCACCGGCCCGCTCGCCGAGGCATCGCTGGCCGCCCTGCGTTTCGACACCGCGGTCATCGGCTGCTGTGGACTGAACGCCGCGAACGGCCTGACCGCGTACGACTTGGACGACGCCGCCGTCAAGCGGGCCGCGATCGCGTCGGCCCGCCGCGTCATCGCAGTCACGGACGGCCCGAAGCTCTCCCGTACCGCCCTTGCTCTTGTCGCGCCTGCCACCGCACTGCACGCCGTCGTCACCGATGAGGCCGCGCCCGAGGCGGAAGTCGACGCACTGACTGCGGCGGGTGTGCACGTGCGACAGGTATGACAAGCGCGTCAGTTGAACGGCACCCGCACGTCACTCCGTCTTCCGTTCCCGGGCGGCTCAGCCGTTACGGTCGAAGAGCGTCTGGAGATACTCCTCCAGCCTGCTGGTGAGCAGAGCCTGGGTGAGGTCGTCCCGCCCCGGTTCGCGCCAGGACCCGGCGACCTTCTCCGCGTCCGGTGCGCAAGCGAGCGCATCCAGCATCCGCCAGTACAGGTGGGCTGCGGGATCATCGGCCGGGATGCCGCCCTCGGCGACGCAATGGTCGGCGAACAGGGCCCCGACGCGGGCACCGTGCAGCAGCGCCAAGGCTGTTGAGCAGTGGGCCACGTCCAGGTCTGCAGGCCACTGCAGCTGCGCCTGAGACCGCCCGACTCCTGACTCCGGTCCGGCTGCCGCTGTGACACACGTACGGTTCGCGCTCTCGCGAGGGCGGAATGATGAAAGAGTTCTCGGTGCAGTGGGACACGTCGATGTCCGCGTGTCCGAATGTCCGTATGGCGACGATGGGACAGATTCCATGCCTCTCAAGGGTGAGTACGAGCCGAGCCCCGCACAGTGGGTCCGCGATCAGGTCGAGCTGTTCGAGAGCTCGGGCGGCACGGAGGGGACCACCATGCGTGGTCTGCCGGTCATCATCCTGACCACGCGCGGAGCCAAGAGTGGAAAGATCCGCAAGACACCGCTGATGCGGGTCGAGCACGACGGAACGTATGCCGTGGTCGCCTCGCAGGGCGGCGCTCCGCAGCACCCCGTCTGGTACCACAACCTCACGGCGGACCCCCGGGTGGAACTCCAGGACGGCCCGGCACGGCAGGACATGAACGCCCGTGAGGTCACCGGCGAAGAGAAGGCCGTGTGGTGGGAGCGCGCGGTCGAGGCGTTCCCCGACTACGCGGACTACCAGCTGAAGACCGACCGGCAGATTCCCGTCTTCGTCCTGGAGCCGGCGGCCCGGAACCACTGACCACGACAAGGGATCCGGACAGGACGCTCGCGGACGAGCCACGGCTCTGGTTCGCCGTGCTGTACACCGACCTGCAGTGATTGCGCACGGTCACCCTCCGGGGTGCGGCGGAGAGAGGGCACTGATTGGCTGCGACGTGTCCCCACCCCCTCCCGTCCCCAGGAGCGATGATGAGCGTTGCAGGCGAGTCCGCCAGTCGTGCGCAGCAGACGCAGCACAAGGTGCGTGAGCTGAACGAGCGTGCCGAGCACACGAGCGATCCCAAGGAACGCCGCAGGCTGCACGATGAGGTCCGACGCCTGCTTGAGCCCATACAGCAGGGCGGACGCGCGGCCGAGGACAGGCCCGGACGCCGTGCCGGCAGTCAGAAGGACGAGTTCCCGCCCCGGTGACGCACCGTTCGCGTCCAGCGGTACCGATGGCCTCCCCCCGACCTGCAGGGGAGGCCATTCGTGCCCGCTAGGAGTCCACTCGACCCGCCGGTGCCGAGACGGGACGACGAAGCCCTTCGCGCCCTGGGGTCGGGAAACCGTCCACAGGGTGAGCCGGAGACGGTTGTCCGCCCGGGGCGCGCGCCGGTCGGCGTCGGCGGAGTCCGCTTCACGCTGAGGCTGCGGCGACGCAGAACTCGTTGCCCTCCGGGTCGGCCATCATCACGTGGTGTCCGCTGAACTCCTCCAGGACACTCCCGCCCGCCTTCACCAAACGCTCGGCCTCTGCCTTGATCCGCGCCCATCGCTCGTCGGGACTGCCGTGTCCGGGCACCCGGACGTCCATGTGGAGCCGGTTCTTTGCCGTCTTGGGCTCGGGGACTCTGAGGATGGAGAGGCGGGGGCCGGCCCCGTCAGGATCGCAGAGCCACGCGCCGTCATCCTCGGATTCGTCCTCCGGTAGGTCGAACTGCGCGAGGCACTCTTCGCGTGTGTTGAAAGGACGCGTGTGTTGAAAGGACGCGTGTGTTGAAAGGACGCGTGTGTTGAAAGGAGCAGGTGGTGGCTCATCGACCTAGCCCAGCGCCGTCTTCCAGAACGCGGCAAGGAGCTGCGCGTCTGCGCAATCAAGCGTCAGATCAATTCTGGTTGCCGTAGCAGGACCGTACTGCGCACCTTGAACCGCCCCGGGTTTGATGGAGACATCGAAGACCCGGAAGGATGCCGACCATGGCTGCTCCCCGTAAGTACCCCGACGAACTGCGCGAGCGTGCGACGCGGTTGGCGGTCGAGGCCCGCAAGGATCCGGCCGGCCGGGCCGGTGCGATCAAGCGGATCGCCGACCAGCTGGACGTACACCCCGAGGCCCTGCGCGGCTGGGTCAAGCGCGCCGAGACCGACGAGGGCATCGTTCCCGGCACCAGCAGCACCGACGCCGCACGGATCATGGAACTGGAGCGGGAGGTGAAGGAACTGCGGCGGGCGAACGCGATATTGAAGTCCGCCTCGGCTTTCTTCGCCGCGGAGCTGGACCGTCCACTGCGATGAAGGTCGCCTACATCGACCAGTACAAAGAGACGTTCGGCGTCCAGCCGATCTGCGATGTCCTCGCCGAGACGGACGCGCCGATCGCGCCGAGCACCTACTACGCCGCCCGCAACCGCCCGCCCTCGGCCCGCAGCCTGCGAGACGAGGAGATCACCGAGGAGATACGCCGGATCCACGAGGCCAACTACGGCGTCTACGGGGCCCGCAAGGTCCACGCCGCCCTCCTGCGTGAGGGATTCGAGGTGGCCCGCTGCACGGTCGAGCGCCTCATGCGCGCGGCCGGTCTGCGCGGAGTGATCCGGGCCAAGAGCCCACGCACCACCCGGCCGTCCCCCGAGACCGACAGGCCCGCCGATCTGGTGGAGCGGCAGTTCACCGCGACCGCGCCGAACCAGCTGTGGGTAGCGGACATCACCTACATCAGAACCTTCTCCGGCTGGGTCTACGCCGCCTTCGTCATCGACGTCTTCTCCCGCATGGTCGTCGGCTGGCAGGTCGCCACCTCCCTCTACACCGACCTCGCCCTCGACGCGCTGGAGATGGCCATCTGGCGCCGTCGGCACACCGGCGCCGACCTCACCGGCCTCACGCACCACTCGGACCGCGGAGTCCAATACCGAGCTCTTCGCTACACCGAACGTCTCGAACAGGAGGCCGCCGTGGCCTCGGTTGGCTCGAAGGGCGACTCGTATGACAACGCCCTGGCCGAGGCGTTCAACAGCCTGTTCAAGGCCGAGCTGATCCGCAACAAGGGACCGTGGACCGGCATCAACGACATCGAGATCGCGGTCGCCGAGTACATCGACTGGTTCAACCAGCGCCGCCTCCACGGCGAGCTCGGCCACGTCACCCCCGCCGAACACGAGGCCGCCCACTACCTCGCGGCCGAACCCCCTACGTCACTCCAGAGAACCAGCTAACTCAGTCTCCACGAAACCCGGGGCTTGACACCTCTGACAGTCAGCGCCTGGCGTGGGCCGTGTGTGGCGGATCGATGGCGCATTTCTGCGACGCGGCTCAGCCACGCTGGTAGGCGGCCGAGGCCGTGACGAGGGCCGCGGCCGGCACCCCGAGCACCGTCCGGCGACCGTCCAGGGCGTGGTACATGCGCGCTGGACGCGCAGGCCCTCCCTGGCGCGGCGGCAACGCACGAACCCCGGCTCATACACCACACTCTCGTAGCGACACACGTCCAGCACCGTGGGCCGCTTCGCCGTCACCGGCCATGGGCCGCGCCTCGCCGCGCACCCGGTGGGGCTGCGTCAGCCGCCGGTGCAGAGCGTGAGCGTAGGCCGTTCCAGTTCGAACCAGACGGCCAGGTCCAGTGTCCGCTCCAGACTGCTGCGGTCCGCGGTGCCGACCTGGCCGGGCTCGGCGGAAATGATCTCCCGCAGCCGGCCGCGGTCCAACAGGTCGAGGGCGGGGCTGTTGCCTGCCGACAGCATGTCGCGGACCTGGGTCTGCAGCTCCACAGCGTAGGCCGGGTCCTGGGTCGAGGGGTACGGGGTCTTGACCCGCTCCAGAACCGAACGCGGCAGCAGGTCAGCGGTGGCCGCCCGCAGCAGACTCTTCTCCCGGCCGTCGAACGTCTTCATCGACCAAGGGGTGTTGAAGACGTACTCGACCAGACGGTGGTCGCAGAACGGAACGCGCACCTCCAGACCGGTGGCCATGCTCAGTCGGTCCTTGCGGTCAAGCAGTACCCGCACAAAGCGGGTGAGGTGCAGATAGCACACCTCCCGCATCCGACGCTCCAGCGGATCGCGTTCCCCGTCCAGGCGGGGCACCTCCGCCATGGCCTCTTCGTAGCGCTGGGCCACGTAGCCTTCCAGGCCCAAACGTTCGCGCAGCCCGGGATCGAGCACCGAACTGCCGCCGCGGCCGCGCCGGCGCTCCAGGGCCGCCAGCCAGGGGAAAGTGCCGGCATCTCGAGCGGCAGGATCGTGGAACCATGCGTAGCCGCCGAAGACCTCGTCCGCGGACTCACCGGAGAGTGCCACCGTGGAGTGCTCGCGGATCGCCCGGAACAGCAGGAGCAGCGACTGGTCCAGGTCGCCCAGCCCCAGAGGCAGGTCCCGCGACCGCACGGCTGCCGCGCGCACGCTCGGATCCGCCAGCCCCTCGGGGGCGAGGACGATGTCCTGATGGTTGGTTCCGACGTGCCTGGCTACGTCGTGCACATAGGGAGTGTCCGGGGTGGCCCGCAGATCGTCAGGGACGAAGTTCTCGCTCTGGCCGACGAAGTCGACGGCGAAGCTGCGCACGGTCTCCTTGCCGCGCAGCTGTTCGGCTGCCAGCGCGGTGACCGCGCTGGAGTCGAGCCCGCCCGACAGCAGGATGCACCGGGGCACGTCGGAGACCAGCTGGCGGCGGACGATGTCGTCGAGCAGCTCGCGTACCCGCGCGACGGTGTCGTCGCGGCTGTCGGTGTGCGCGACCGAGCGCAGCTGCCAATAGGGGTGGGTGCGCAGGCCGGAGCGGTCGACGGTCACCAGTGTGCCCGGCTCCACCTCCCGCATCCCTCTCCAGATCGCGTGACCTGGGGTCTTGGCCATCGAGAACAGTTCGCGCAAACCCTCCAGATCCACCTCGCGGGGCACCATCGGGTTCGCCAGGATGGCCTTCGGCTCGGAGCCGAACAGCACGCCGTCCTCGGTGGGGAAGTAGTACAGCGGCTTGATGCCCATCCGGTCGCGCATCAGGTGCAGCCGCTCGGTGCGGCCGTCCCAGATCGCGAACGCGAACATGCCGTTCAGTCGCTCGGGGAGGTCGGCGTCCCATTCCAGGTAGCCGCGCAGCACGACCTCGGTGTCGCTGTCGGTACGGAAACGCTGGCCGTTTCGACGCAGTTCGTCGCGCAATTCCCTGTAGTTGTAGGCCTCTCCCGAGTAGAGCAGCACGACATCGCCGTCCGGGGTGCGCTCCGTCATCGGCTGGACGCCGCCGGGCAGGTCGATGATGGCGAGTCGGCGATGGCCCAGCGCCGCGTGTCTGTCGAGCCACAGGCCGTGTGCATCCGGTCCACGGCAGGCCATCGTGACGTTCATGGCTTCGGCGGTGAAGCGTTCCTGCCGCAGGTCGCGCCGGTAGGACACCCAGCCGGAGATTCCGCACACGGAGTGGCCCTCCTTGTCGTGGAGAAAGCATCCAGGGGATGCACACCTTGCCGACTATAGGGATCAAGTAGACATAACGGGTGGCTGATGTCAGCCTCTCCGCCAGCGAGTTTCTTGCTGGCTGGCTACGCAACCCCCCATGTGCCGGTCGGTCTCACGCGCTGCGGGATCCGGATCCGGGGCGGTCACCGGTGGATGTTCTGGCCGGGTGCCCGGGTGCCCGGGTGCCCGGGTGTGCGTAGTGCCAGTCCTCGGTGCGGTGACTGAAATGGCGGTGAGCCGCACCATCGGCGGCGGAAGCGATCGATTCTGCTCCGGCCGGTGGAATTGCCGCCGATATCATGCACGGCATGATTAATTCATACGCCGGCCTTGACGATGCTGGGGTTGCGATAGCTGCGGCACATGCCGGCGCCGACGTGGTGCGCACCATGTACGGCCAGCAGCTCACCCGCATCGACAAGGGAGCCGGGGACTTCGCCACCGCCGCCGATGTCGAGGCCGAGAGGACGATCCTCGGCGTCATCCGTGCCGCTCGACCCGAGGATGCGGTGCTCGGCGAGGAGGGCGGGCAGCAGGGGACCGCCGAGGCTGGGCGCCAGTGGCTGGTGGATCCCTTGTGCGGCACGCTGAACTACGCCGTCGGCAACATGCTGGTGGCCGTCAACGTGGCGCTGCGCGACGGGGCGGCGGCGGTGGCCGACCCGTTCAGCGGCGAGGTCTTCTTCACCGACGGTGAGACCGCCTGGGTGCGGCACAACGGGGCCGATGTGCAACTGGTGCCCACGTCCGTCACCCAACTGGTGGACGTCAACCTGGATCCGCCGTTCCCGAACGCACCTGACTTCCGGGCCGTGGAGCTGTTGGCCCACCCGAAGTTCATCGAGCGGTTCCGGCCGCGGGTCGTGTCCACGACGTTGGCCCTGGCCTGGGTCGCCGCCGGCAAGCGTGCAGCGTACGTCACCGATGGCGGCGACCTGTCCGAGAGCGTGCATTTCGCCGCCGGCATCGCTCTGTGCCGGGCCGCCGGCTGCGTCGTCACCGGGATCGACGGCGCCCGGATCGGGCAGGGAAGCCGCGGACTTGTCGTGGCGGCCGACGCCGAAACCCACGGGCTACTGATGTCGGTGATCCGCGACCGAAGCGAGAACCGCACCTGAAGGGTCGCCCTCGCGCGCTTCAGCGGTGTTCCGGGTTCGGGAAGTCGAAGCGGCAGCCCGCCTCCCATTCGGATCGCTGGTTGCCGTGCGCCGGAATCCCGCCCGCCCGCTTGAGCATGGCCGCCAGGTGCATCAGGTTCCACGTCATGAAGGTGGTGTTCCGATTGGTGAACTCGTTGTCGGGCCCGCCGGACCCGGGGTCGAGATACGACGGTCCTGGGCCCGCCTCCCCGATCCAGCCCGCGTCGGCCTGCGGCGGGATGGTGTACCCGAGGTGCTGGAGGCTGTAGAGCACGTTCATCGCGCAGTGCTTCACGCCGTCTTCATTGCCGGTGATCAGGCAGCCGCCGGCCCTGCCGTAGTAGGCGTACTGACCCTTCTCGTTGAGCAGGCTGGAACAGGCATAGAGCCGTTCGATCACCTTCTTCATGACCGACGAGTTGTCTCCCAGCCAGATGGGGCCGGCCAGCACGAGGATGTCGGCCGCCATCACCTGGTCGTACAGTGCGGGCCACTCGTCACTGGCCCAGCCGTGTTCCGTCATGTCCGGCCAAACGCCGGTCGCGATGTCGTGGTCGACGGCCCGTACGACGTCGACGCCTACGCCCTGCGCCTCCATCACGTCCCGGCTCTTGTCGATCAGCCCTTGTGTGTTGCTGACTTCGGGTGAGCGTTTGAGCGTGCAGTTGACGACGAGGGCGCGCAGGTCGTCGTAGCGGGCGGGCGATGAGTCGGCAGCGGGCGACTGGGTGGTCACAGGTCCTCCTGGCTTCCGCCGCCGTGCCGTCACGGCGGTGCAACACCGACCATCGTGCTGGCAGGGATCTGGATACGGCTGTTATGGCGCAGTCGAGCACCGGTGATCACTCCGACAGCCGAACACCCGGCAGGACGAGCCTTGACGGACGTGCCCGTCACCCGGCCGGGGGTCGGTGCGTGGTTCGCCCGCCGGCATGTGCATACGTTCGGGCCATGGACACCCACCGCACCTCCGGTCCGCAGAGCTCCGAGACGGGGACCGAGGACGTCGCGAACCTGATGGTCCGCTGTCTTGAGGCTGAGGGCGTGGATTACATCTTCGGGATTCCGGGCGAAGAGAATATCCGCTTCGTCGATGCCCTGGACGGCTCGCACATCCGCTATGTCCTGGTCCGCCACGAGCAGGGCGCCTCGTTCATGGCCGAGATCTACGGACGCCTGACCGGGCGGGCCGGGGTCTGCTCGGCCACGCTGGGGCCCGGTGCGATCAATCTCCTGCTGGGCGCCGCGGACGCGACGACCAACAGCACACCGCTCGTGGCTCTCGCTGCCCAGGGATCGCTGGGCCGGGTACACAAGGAGTCCCATCAGGTCATCGATCTGGTGTCGATGTTCGCGCCGGTCACCCGGTGGTCCGCTCGCGTGCACAGCCCTGTCGCGGTGCCCGAGATGGTACGGAAGGCGTTCAAGACCGCGCAGAGCGAGCGTCCGGGTGCGGTCTTCGTAGCGGTCCCCGAGGACATCGAAGCCTCACGGATCACCGAGCCGCTCAACCCCCTGCAGGTCGACACGGTCCATGCCGACGCGCCGTCGCCCTCCCAGATCGCCCGGGCCGCGGAGGTTCTCGCGACGGCGCGCCGACCGGTCGTGCTTGCCGGACACGGTGCCGCGAGAGGCAAGGCATCAAAGGCTCTCATGCGTTTTGCCGAGCAGCTGAACGTGCCTGTGGCGACCACCTTCCATGGGAAGGGAGTTTTCCCCGACGACCACCCGAACGCACTCGGGGCGGTCGGCTTTATGCGCCACGACTATTCCAACTTCGGCTTCGACGCCGCGGACGTCCTCATCTGCGTCGGCTACGAAGTCCAGGAGTTCGACCCGGTGAAGATCAATCCGGACGGCGACAAGCGCATCGTTCACCTGCACCGGTTTCCCGCCGAGGTGGATGCACACTACCCGGTCACGGTCGGCGTCGAGGGCGATCTTTCGCAGGCACTGGACGCACTGGCGGGAGCGCTGCCGGACAGCCTCGACTACGAGTCAGGGCCCGGTGCGCACATCCGGGCCCTGCTCAACGAGGAGCTGGCGTACGGACGACGGAGCGACGCATGCCCGCTCGTGCCGCAGCGCGTGGTCGCCGACGTGCGAGCGGCACTCGGTCGCGACGACATCGTGCTCGCCGACACCGGCGCCGGAAAGATGTGGATGGCCCGCCTGTATCCCGCGTACGAGCCGGACACCTGCCTGGTCTCCAACGGACTGTCCACCATGGGTTTCGCGCTGCCCGGTGCCATCGCCGCGAAACTGGCCCGCCCGGAGCAGCGTGTGCTGGCCATGATGGGCGACGGCTCTTTCCTGATGAACTCCCAGGAACTGGAGACTGCCGTTCGCGAACACATCCCGCTGGTGGTCCTCGTACTGGTCGACGAGGAGTACGGCCTGATCACCTGGAAGATGGAGCTCGAACTCGAACGCCACAGCCACACCCGCTTCACCAATCCGGACTTCGTCGCCTACGCCGAGAGTTTCGGCGCCCACGGCTACCGCATCGAGACGGCCGGTCAGCTACTGCCGGTGCTGCGGCGTGCGCTGGCCGGCGACGGGGTGTCGGTGATCGCCTGCCCCGTCGATTACTCCGAGAACCTGCGGCTCACAGAGCGGCTCGGCGCGCTCCAGGGCCCGTTCTGACTTCACGTGTCAACAACGCTTGTGATCACTGCACTTTGGGTCATTGATGGACGTGCCCAGCAGGCGGCTCATGGCGGACGGCCGGCTTGTCGTACCTCGTGGAGGGCTTCCGGATCAGTCGGTGTCGAGGCCATCGACCAGACGGTTGAGGAACCGGGTGAACGTGGCTTCCGGAGTGAGCGGGTGTCCGGGTGCGGAGAGGGCCTCGGCGAGCTCCGGGTGGTGGCCGTCCGCGGCGACAGCGGCGAGGTAACGGGCTTCGGCTGCGGTCCGGTCGGGCGATGCCGCGGCTGCGGCCTGCGCGATCTCGTGGGCGACGTGCCCGGCGACGAATCCGGTGAGCTGGGCGAAGACCTCCAGCTTCGCTGCGCCGTCCAGCCCGGTGGGCCGCAGGGCGGCAAGTGCGTGCTCCAGGAAGACCAGGGTGTTGGGGCCGGGTGTCCGGCGGGCCGACAGGGCGGCGGGCAGCCAGGGGTGCCGGAGCATATGGGCGCGCTGGAGGTGGGCGATGGCCTTCAGGTCGGTGCGCCAGTCGCCGGTGCGGTCGTCCGGCGTCGGCAGTTCGCCGCTGACGTGGTCGACCATCAGTTCCAGCAGCGTTTCCTTGTCGGGGGCGTAGCTGTAGAGCGACATTGCGCCGGCTCCAACCTGTGCGGCGACCCGTCGCATGGTGACCGCGTCGAGCCCTTCCGCGTCTGCGAGGGCGACGGCTGCCGCTGTGATCGCCTCGCGGCTGAAGGTGGGCCTGCGCCCCCTGCGGGGCCGGGTGGGACCGAGCCAGAGTTGCTGTGGGTCGACGCTCATGGCGCCGGACCCGCCGTCAGGGGTCACGATCTTCGTATTCCTTTCCTGGTCGCTGCCTCTCGCATCGAAGCCATCCAAGCATCCACTATTCTCGTACGTAGTACGAGAATAGTGGAGGGCAACGATGACATCACACATGCACGACGCTGGGCCGAGGTCGGCCTGGATGCCGCCTTCCGGGAAGCCGCCGCTGTCCGCACGGATGATGAGAGCGACCTGGCGCAATCTCCCGGCCAAGCGGCACGAAGCCGGGTGGGAGCCGGGACTGGTGGTGCCGGCCGCCGATGGCAGCCCGTTGCGTACGGATCACTACTTTCCGCGTGCGGAGGGAGACTTCCCCACCCTTGTCGTGCGCTCGCTCCATACCGAGTGAATCGACGGGGCCACGGACAAGTGCCGCGGCGAACTGAGGCAGGATGCGACGCAGCACGGCCGCGTGGTCGGTCCAGTCCGGGGCATCCCAGGTGCGACGCAGGAGGTCGGGGTCCAACTCCAGGCCCGGCGCTTTCAACTGCGCGAGTTCCTGCGCGCTGCCCCAGTGACACGGACAGTTGTACTCGTCGGAACGGGCGGTCATGCCAAGGAAGGTGACGGCGAGGCCGTCCAGTGCAGCGCTGAGACGGAGTCGAGCGGGAGCCTCGTCACGATTCATCGGGGGCGCACGTCCTTCAGGTACTCCAGAGGGCTTCCGCCGGCCGAAGATTCCTACCCTACGTGGCCTCGATACTGGCTTCGTCGTGGCCTGGCACGGCGGGAACATCATCGCCTGACGCCATGACCGTGGCACTGTTCCTCTGACCCACCGACCCGCTGGGTGATCGGTTTGACCAGGGGGTGAACTCGGCGGAACGCGCACCCCATGACACGTTCCTCACCGGACTCGGGCCACCGTCCGTGCACAAGATGCCGCCTGCTGCCAGGCTGTGCCAACGTGGAGGGAGCAGCGGCGCAGCCCCGTCGTGCCGGGGCCGGAAATGAGGTGCCGATGGACCCGGTCGATGCCCTGCGGCGGATTGCCTTCCTGCTGGAACGCGACCAGGCTGCCACGTACCGCGTCCAGGCGTTCCGTAAGGCCGCCGCCACGGTGGGGGCGATGACGGGCCACGAGATCGCGGAACGAGTGGCGTCGGGGTCGCTGGAGTCGGTCAGGGGCATCGGGCCGAAGACGGCACAGGTGGTGTGTGAAGCGCTGGCCGGGGAAGTCCCGGGCTACCTCCAGCGGCTGGAGGCCGCCGCGGCTCCCCTCACGGAAGGGGGTGAAACGCTGCTCGCCCTGCTGCGTGGCGACTGCCATCTGCACTCCGACTGGTCGGACGGCGGAAGTCCGATCGAGGAGATGGGACGGACGGCGATCGAGCTGGGGCACGAGTGGGCGGTCCTCACCGACCACTCACCCCGGCTGACTGTGGCGAACGGACTGTCGCCCGAACGGCTGCGCCGCCAAGGGGAGGTCGTAGCCGCACTCAACGAGCAGTGGGCACCGTTTCGGCTGCTCACCGGCATCGAGTGCGACATCCTTCCGGACGGCTCCCTCGACCAGGAGGACCGACTGCTGGAGCAGCTCGACGTGGTGGTCGTGTCCGTCCACTCCAAGCTGCGAATGGACGCACGGGGCATGACGCGCCGGCTGGTCGCGGCCGTTCGCCATCCGCAGGCGGATGTGCTGGGGCACTGCACGGGCCGTCTGATCACCGGCCGGGGACGCCCGGAGTCGGAGTTCGACGCGGACGAGGTCTTCGCCGCGTGTGCCGAGGCGGGCACCGCGGTGGAGATCAACAGCCGTCCGGAGCGGCTCGATCCGCCGCGGCGTCTGCTGCGGCAGGCCGTCGACACAGGTGTGCTGTTCGCGATCGATACCGACGCGCACGCGCCGGGA
The DNA here is from genome assembly GCF_040683105.1 of Streptomyces sp. NPDC051020. Taxonomy (NCBI): domain Bacteria; kingdom Bacillati; phylum Actinomycetota; class Actinomycetes; order Kitasatosporales; family Streptomycetaceae; genus Streptomyces; species Streptomyces sp. NPDC051020. The sequence continues at coordinate 14,277 of NZ_JBFBCG010000045.1, forward strand.
CAGCTCGATTGGCAGATCTTCGGCTGCGCCCGGGCAGAGGAGTGCGGTGTGCCCGCCGAACGGGTCATCACGTCGTGGCCGGTGGACGAACTGCTGGCCTGGTCATGACGCCGAGCCCGGTCGGTTCGTGGCGAGGGCGAGGACAGGGAGGGCCGGTGACTTCGCGCCCATGCAGCGGAGCCCCGTGTAGGTGATCGTCACCGTCCCGGTCAGTCCGGAGGCCGCTGGTCGTTCTCCTCCCAGCAGGCCACCCTGCGGCGTTTGGACAAGGCATTCCAGGCGTTCTTCCGCCGGGTCAACAACGGTGAGACGCCGGGGTACCCGCGCTTCAAGGGCGTCGGGCACTTCGACACGGTCGTCTTCCCGAAGGACGGCGACGGCTGCCGCTGGGACTCCACCCCGCACGACCCCGTCACCCGCGTCCGCCTCCAAGGTGTCGGGCACGTCAAGGTCCACCAGCACCGGCCGGTGGCCGGCAAGGTCAAGACCATCAGCGTCACGCGCGAGGGCCGTAAGTGGTTCGTCATGCTGACCGCCGAACAGGCCGCACCCGAGCCTTCGCCCCCGACCGGCAGCGTGGTCGGTATCGACCTGGGCATTGCCAACTTCCTCGCGGACTCGGCCGGCGGGTTCGTCGAGAACCCGCGTCACGGCCGGAAGGCTGCGGGGAAGCTCGAAGGGGCTCAGCGGGCGCTGTCCCGGTGCACGCGCGGCAGCAAGCGCCGCCGCAAGGCCGTGGAGACAGTCGCCGCCCTGCATCGCAAGGTCCGCCGCCGGCGCCTCGATCACGCGCACAAAACCGCGCTCGACCTCGTACGCGAACATGACTTCATCGCGCACGAAGACCTCAGGATCCGCACCATGAGCCGGGCCCCCGCACCGAAGCCCGACCCTGATCAGCCGGGCAGCTTCCTGCCCAACAAAGCCGCGGGCAAGGCAGGGCTGAACCGTTCGATCAACGATGCCGGTTGGGGGGTGTTCCTGACGATCCTGACCGCCAAGGCTGAAAGCGCCGGACGGGAAGTGATGGCCGTGGACCCCCGCAACACCTCCCGGCGGTGCCCCGCATGCGGCCACACCGCCAAGGAGAACCGGCCCACCCAGGAGAAGTTCCACTGCACCGTGTGCGGCCACATTGCGCACGCCGACACAGTGGGCGCCCTGAACGTTCTACGGGCCGGGCTGGCCCGTCGCGAAGCCCAACCGGCATAGCGAGAAGCCACCCCCTTCAGGGGGCGGAGGAGTCACGTGGCAGGGATCGTCGCCACGCGCCCCGGCGGGGGAGCATCTCATGCGCGGGTGCCACTTCTTGAGCAATCGCTCAACTCCCTGTTATTGTCCGCGTCGAGAGCAGGTTGAGCGGTCGCTCAAATGCTGTGGGGCGGGGGCGGGAACGGCATGGGGCTGTACATCGAGACGCGCATTCGCGCAGACCTTGAAGACCTTTGGGAGCAGACCCAGAATCCTGCGCAGCACCAGCGGTGGGATCTCCGTTTCACCGAGATCGCCTGTCTGCCGGGCGGGCACAGCGATGCCCAACGGTTCCGCTACGCGACCCGCGTGCTCCCCTTCCTGACCGTCACGGGAACTGGCATCAGTGCGGGCGAGCGCCGTCGGGCAGACGGCGAGCGGGTCTCGGCGCTCAGGTTCGTATCGGCCCACCCACTCTCCCTGCTGGCCGAGGGCAGCGGCTACTGGCGCTATGTACCGACACCGGACGGCATCCGCTTCCTGACCGGCTACGACTACAGGACGCGTTGGGGTCGCTCCGGGGCCGGCGTGGACCGCCTGGTCTTCCGGCCTTTGATGGGCTGGGCCACCGCCTGGTCCTTCGACCGGCTGCGACTCTGGTGCGAACGCGGCATCAGCCCTGCCCGCTCGCTCTGGCACGCGCTCGCCGAGCTCGGCGTACGGCTGCTGGCCGTCCTCTCGCTCCTGTCTTTCGGACCTGCCGCCGCGTTCGTTGCCGTCATGGCCTCGCTCCTGCTGCCGCCCCTGCCCACTACACCCGCGGCGCGTCGGTGTCTGCGCAGGCCTCCGGCCCGGACCGCCACCCCACCCTCCTCGCCCGTCTGGAGCGTCCATGACTTCGATCTTCCGCCTCGCCATGGGTCAGGACTTCGACCGGCTGCATCCCCAGTTGCGACGGCGCTTCTCGGTCGGCCTGGAGAACGGTGAGGCATGCATCGGCCACGGTGTCATGGACCGGATCTGGCACGGGCGGCCTTTCGTGAAGCCGTTCCTTGCCCTCGGCGGCACGCGCAACGTCCTCGTTCCCCGGACCGGCCGTCACATCCCCTTCACGATAGAGAACGTGCCGTACACCGACTCCTTCGGCCGCGAGACCGTCACCTTCGTGCGCACGTTCGCGCTGCCCGGCGGAACGCGCAGGTTCGACGCCACCATGGTCCACAGCCCCGAACGGTCCTGTGTCCTGGACTATCTCGGCACCCACCAGCATCTCGCCAGCGATCTCTGGCTGAGCGCCGAGCCCGATGGTTCTCTTCTGATCCGATCCGGCGAACACCGGTTCCGGGAGGGGCCGTTCGACTTCCGGGTCCCAGAAGTCCTCGGAGGCGACGCCGAGGTGCGCGAATCCTTCGACGACATGACTGGCCGGTTCCGTATTCGGGTGGCGGTGACGAATAGGCGCTTCGGCCCACTGTTCGGATACGAGGGGACGTTCCGCGCCCATTATGTCGACGCCCATCGGCACGGCGTCCGCGCGGGCCTGCGCCCTGTACGGGAAGAGGCGCGGGCGTGACCGGGGCGACCGATGGCCAGGACACCCGGACGAAACTCATGGAAGGCGCCCTGAACACGCTCTCCAAGCACGGTATCGCCAAGACCTCTGCCCGCTCTGTCGCAGCCGCAGCGGGGGTCAACCAGGCTCTGGTCTTCTACCACTTCGGCTCCGTCGACGAACTCCTGGCAGCAGCTTGCCGCTACGGGGCCGAACAGCGTGTGGTCCGCTATCGCGACCGCCTGGCTTCCGTCAGCACTCTCACCGAACTCCTTCAGTGCGGGCGCGAGTTGCATGCCGAGGAGCGGGCGGGTGGCCACGTCGCCTTCCTCGCTCAGCTCCTGGCCGGCGCCCAGACCCAACCGCGCCTCGCTCCGGCAACCGCGGCCGGACTGAAGCTCTGGACCGACGAGATCGAGAAGGTTCTGACCCGGGTCCTTGGCTCCACCGTGCTCGCCGACTTCACCGACCCCGCCGGTCTGGCCCGGACGGTGGTGGCGTCGTTCGTTGGTCTGGAACTGTACGAAGGGGTCGACCATGACGGCGCCGAACAGGCACTCGATGCGTTGGAGCAGCTCGCCACCCTGGTCAACGTCCTGGAAGAACTCGGGCCCGTGGCTCAGCGAACCGTGCGGCACACGATTCGGCACACCATGCGGCGCACCAGCACCTCGCGAGCCGTGAAGGACGAGCAGGGGCAGCAGGGCGCGCCGACTCCGGCGAGCATCGCCAGGAGGAAGGTGCGGCGCGCGAAGTAGGGGAGGGGGCGGGTGTCCCGAGGGACATCCCTTGGGGCGCCGCCGCGGCCACGAAGCAGTTCACGCACCGAGTGCACACGCCACGGCTTGATCTTGTCCGTAACGGGTCTGACACCCGTTGCCGAAACCGACCCGGTCCTGTCGTGATCGGCTCACCCGGCATCGTTAACTGACGGGATATCAGTGGACCTGGCTGGCACCGCTGTTGCTCACGAGGAAGGAGCCGGGTCGTCCACCGGGTTCACACGCAACGAGCAGCTTTCCGAGAACGGCAAGGGTGAGCTGATTCAGCGCGTGTGCGCACCGCAGGGATCGACGAACCCGGCCTTCGCCGACAAACCGAAGGACCGGATCCTCAACCGTATGGACCCCGACCATGTCCATGAGGTGCAGTTGGGCGGGCGGTGTGACCGGTAGCCTCAAGATGCTCGACCGGTTCGCAATGCCGGCCGTGAGGAATAGTTCTGCCCCAGTGTCGTCTCCGACGAACCTTTCTTCGCTCTGTGAGTGTCGCCGGGCTTCCCCATCCCTTCCGTGGGTCCGACCGGAATGGCCACTGCTTCGCCTGCCGGGCCGCTCTCCGACCGCTACGGCTCACCGCGTCCTCTCGCCATCGGCGGATCCGTCGACCCGACTGACGTAGCAGTTCGGGCTGCCGCTTCTCGTTCGTACGCCCGGTCGGCCCCCTGGTGTCACACCTTCGATATGCCCAATATGACAGCTAATCGGGCCATCAGTACGTTTCATCACAGGTCGGCTGTACGGCCGGCGTCTCTGAGACAGGAAGAAGTGACATGACCACGCGCAACTTCGCTGTGACCGCCGCCGTAGTAGGCGCATCGGTCCTTGCCGTCACCGGCATCACCTATGCCTCGGCCGACGGATCCACCCAGGCCGCCCCGCCCGTCCAGAAGGCCGCCCCGTCCGCATCGTCCGTCCCGAAGGCCGCCCCGTCCGTCCAGAAGGCCGCCCCGTCCGTCCCGAAGTCCGTGCCGTCCGCCCCGAAGGCCGACCCTGCCGAGACGCTCCCCAATGGAGACAATGGATACGGGACAGGAAGCGGCGGCCGTGATAACGGCGGCCGTGATGACGGGGGTAGCGATTATGGGGGACGTGATGACGGGGGTAGCGGCTATGGGGGACGTGACGATGAGGGACGTGATGACGGGGGTCGCGGCTACGGGGGGCGCGACCAGGGCTACGGCCGTGGGGAAGAAGGAAGAATTCAATTCAACGATCGGACGTACTCCGCCGCCTCCGAGGGCTGCATCACCGCGGCCAGCGGACTGGGCTCAACCAGCTTCAGCATCAGTAACGACAGCTGGAAGACCGTTCAGGTCTACCGAGGGTCCACCTGCGACAACGGCTCTCCGGTCGCTACCGTCGGTCCGCACGGCGCCACCCACGGCGTCGTGACCCCCACGGTCGAGGGCGGCTTGTTCGCCAACGATGCAACCGTGGGCAGTTTCCTGGTGATCGGTGACTACTACGACAGGTGGTAACACCGCCCCCGCATCACTTGGAACCCGCGGTCCGTCGGAATCGGTCCGGGGCTTCCGGGAGGTCGGCCAGGGCCAGCAAGGGGCGTCGCGTCGGACAAGGACGCCGCCAGGTCCCGACCGGTAGCCGGTGCGCCGTCAACTCCGACGCCAGGAACGCCCGGGGCAGAGCTGGGCAGATCGATGGCAGAGGGGTGGACGGGCAATCGAGGCTCCTGGTGGAAGACGTTGCTCGGCAACTCATCCACCGGGAGCTTCGTCACGTCCCCCGGGAACCTCTTGTGCTCACGGCGCGAGGGTCTCGTGGGAACGGAGCAGTGCGCCTCGTCGCGGTACCAGGTGGGCGGGCAGTGGGTGACCAGCGGCCGTCCCATCGCCTGCTCGGCCGGCAGCTGCCGGACATGGCGGAGCCCGACCTGGCTCGGTGTTGACCGCCGGGCGCGTCCCACACGGGCCGGGACTGTCGGAGTCACGGGCGTGTGCTGAACTGTCGGTGATACGTCTGATTCAGGAGCACCTTTTGACCAGTTACCGGCAGCCCGGCGTCGTTCTCACCGACCGCCATTTCACCGTCCCGCTCGACCACGCCGATCCGGGCGGCGAGCAGATCAGGATCTTCGGCCGGGAGGCCGTCGCGAGCGGCAGGATCGACGACGAGCTGCCGTGGCTGGTGTACCTGGAGGGCGGACCCGGCTTCGGCGCCCGTCGTTTCGTCGGTACGGAGGCCTGGCTGGGGCGGGCGGTGAAGGAGTTCCGGGTGCTGCTGCTCGACCAGCGCGGCACCGGGCTGTCCACACCGGCCAATCGACAGACCCTTCCGCTGCGCGGCGGCCCACGTGAGCAGGCCGACTATCTCGCCCAATTCCGGTCCGACAACATCGTGCGCGACTGCGAGCTGATCCGGCCGCAGCTGACCGGCGGCGCCCCGTGGACCGTGCTCGGGCAGTCGTTCGGTGGCTTCTGCGCGGTCCGTTATCTGTCGGTTTCCCCTGAGGGGCTCGAGGCCGTTCTGATCACCGGGGGACTGCCCTCGCTCGACGCCCACGCCGACGACGTGTACCGGGCCGCGTACCCGCGGATCGAGCGGAAGGTCGCCGCCCACTACGCTCGCTACCCGCAGGACGTCGAGCGCGCCCGTGAGATCGCCGCGTATCTCCTGGAGCACCGCCCGGAGAGCGCCGGACACCGCCTGACGCCCGAGGGATTCCAGTCCCTCGGCATCATGCTGGGCGGCGACAGCGGCAGCCATCAGCTGCACTACCTGCTGGAGAACGCCTTCGTCCGTACGCCGATGGGCACCGAGCTCTCCGACACGTTCCAGGAGGCCGTGCGCACCGCCAACTCGTATGCGGGCCACCCGCTGTACGCCCTGATGCATGAGGCGATCTACGGCCAGGGCAAGGAGCCCACCGGCTGGTCCGCCGAGCGGGTCCGCGCCGAATTCCCGCAGTTCGATGCCGCCACCGCCCTGGGCGGCGACGCGCCCCTGCTCTTCACCGGCGAGAGCATCCACCCCTGGCACTTCGATGTGGACCCGGCCCTGCGTCCGCTGCGTGAGACCGCCGAACTGCTCGCCTCCCGTACCGACTGGCCCGAGCTGTACGACACCGAGAGGCTCGCCGCCAATGACGTACCAGTGGCCGCGGCTGTCTATCACGACGACATGTACGTCGACACCGAGCACGCGCTGCGCACCGCCGCGGCGATTCGCGGACTGCGCACCTGGGTGACGAACGAGTTCGAGCACGACGGGCTGCGTGCCGGGGGGCCGCGGGTGCTGGACCGGCTGCTCGCCCTTGTCCGGGACGAGCTCTGACCTGCTTGTTCACGGCAGGAGCCGGTCACGCGGGTGGCGTGACCGGCTCCTGCCGTACGGGTAGGTCCGGACCGCTTCAGCCCTGCAGGGCGTCCAGCGTGGCGGCGAAGTCCGCGGCCGGGAAACGCCGGCCCGCGAGCAGGCCGGCCACCACGAGCGAACCGGCGGCGAACCGGTCCTGACGCTCCATCGGCCAGGTGGCCCGGGCGCCGGCGGGACGGTCCAGGTCGTGGCCCTCGCCCTCCCATGCGGAGGTGCCGCCGGACAGCGTGACGGCGTCGATGTCCGCCGCGGCGAGAATGTCGCAGGCCCGGGTGGAACGCACCTCGGAGGCGCACACCACGAGCAGGGATCCACGGGCCGCCGCCTTCAGGGCGGGCAGCGCCTCTTCGAGACGGTCCATCGGGATGTTCAGCGCCCCGGGCGCGTGCCCGGAGATCGCCCGGAGCCCGGACGTCGGTGACGGTGAACTCCGCGATCCGCGCTGCGGCCTGGGCGGGGGAGAGGGAGGCGGGGCTGGTCGCGAGGGAGGATTTCTTTCCTACCTCTCCGGGGCGTACCCCGGAGAGGTAGGATAGAGGATACCCCTTGGGGTATTCGGAGGAGGATGTGTGGAAATAGACATGGCGGCCGACGAACTGAAGTCGGTACTCAACCGCCTTCGCCGCGCTCAGGGCCAGCTTGCCGCGATCATCAGGATGATCGAGGAGGGCCGGGACTGCGAGGACGTCATCACGCAGATGGCAGCCGTTTCGCGCGCGCTCGACCGGGCCGGTTTCGCGATCATCGCGACGGGCCTCCAGCACTGCATGGCCGACGACGGCGCAGAACCGGCCGACCGGGACCAGATGCGCGCCCGGCTGGAGAAGCTCTTCCTCTCGCTTGCCTGAGCCCGGATCCCGGGTCGGTGCCGTGGCTCAGGCCAAGGCACCGACCAGCATGATGAGGGCCACGGCGAGCACCGCGAACGCCGCTGTCAGTACACCCGGCGGAATCCGGACCGACAGTGCCCCGGCCACCGCCGCCGGCGCGATGCCGGCACTGCGAAGAGGCCGCCGGTCCGCCAGCGGACGCGACCGTCCCTGGCGTGCGCGACCAGAGCAGAACCGCCGCACCATCGGCGGTCCGGCGGAGGGCCTCGGCCGGGGTGACACGGCCGGGGCCGCGCCCGAAGAAGGACATCAGGGAAGACATGGGGAAGTGCTCCAGAAGTACGGGACGGGAGTCCGAGGGTCAGTTGGCGGCCGGTGCGGTGCCACTCGTCCCGTCGGGGGCACCGGCTGCCGGATCCGCGAGCGTCAGGCCGGCTGCCTCAGCCGCGCCGAGACCGTCGTCGACTGCCACGACCTGGCGCCCGGCGGCGTCCAGCAGCGACGCCGCGATGGCTGCCCGCATCCCGCCTGCGCAGTGCACCCACACCACTCCGCCCGGCAACTCGGCCAGCCGCTTGGGTAGCTCGTGCACCGGAATGTGCACTGACCCGGCGAGCGCACCGGTGCGGCGCTCGGCGTCCCTGCGGACATCGAGAACTACCGTCTGTTCGCCGCGCTCACGTGCCGCAGCCAGCCCCGCGAAGTCCGACCTGGGGAACGAGCGCAGCTCTTCCGCCGTGCGGACCCAGGACCGCGGGTCACCGGTCGCGGCGGCCACCGGGCGGCCGATGCCAACCCGGGTCAGCTCGCGCTGGGCGTGCGCGACGTCGGCGGCGCTGCTCGCCAGCAGGGTGACGGGCCTGCCCCACGGGATCAGCCAGGCGAGGTACGTGGCGAGCTGCCCCTCACCCTCGAAATTGAACGAACCGGCGACATGCCCCTCGGCGAACGCCACCCGGCTTCGCAGATCCACCACCCACTCACCCTCGGCCAGCCGTCGCGCGATCTGCTCGGCGTCGGCCGGGGCGGGCGGGGTCAGATCGACCGGATCGGGACCTGCGGCGTTGGTCGGGCCCATGTGCGCGTAGTAGGCGGGGACGTCGTCCAGTCCGGCGAGCAGTTCGGCGACGAAGGTGTCCACATCCTTGATGAGCGCGTCGTTACGGGACCGCTCGGCGCCGATCGTCGTGGTGTTCCCATCGGCCTGTGCGGAGGAACAGAAACTACCGAAGCCATGGGTCGGCCATACGGGAACGGCGTCGTCGAGCTCGTCGGCGAGCCGGTGCACGGAGGCGTGCTGGGCACGGGTCAGCGCTGCGGTCAGCCGGGGCTCCACCAGGTCGGGCCGGCCCACGCTGCCGATCAGCAGCGAACCGCCGGTGAAGGCGGCCACCGCGCGGCCGTCCTCCTCCAGTACGTACGAGGTGTGGTGCGACGTGTGCCCGGGGGTGGCCATCGCGCGCACCGTCAGCCCCTCGTCGACCGGGGCGGTGTCCCCGTCGGCGACCGGAACCCGGTCGAAGGAGACCAGTGCGGCGGCGGGCACCAGGTACTGGGCCCCGGTGACACGCGCCAGCTCCAGGCCGCCCGTCACGTAGTCGTTGTGCAGATGCGTCTCCACGACCAGAGCGATCCGCACGCCGCGCCGTGCTGCCGCGGCGATGACCCGGTCGATGTCGCGAGGCGGGTCCACCACCAGCGCGGAGTGCCGGCCGCCCGTCAGATAGCTGCGGTTGCCGAGGCCGGCGGTCTCCAGGGTGTCGACGAAGAACACGGTGTGACTCCTTCACTAAAGTTTGCCCCAGGGGGTATCTCTCATCAACACGAGCGCTTATACCCCCGGGGGTATTTCCGGATTCCGGTGTGACGTACGGAACGACAGACGGCTGTCGCCTGCCCTGCCCTGCGGCGCGAGGTCGCCGATGCGTTCGCCACTCGCAGGCCCTCCTGTCGTGGCGGGTGGCGACTGCACGGTAGATCGTGAGCGGGCTGATCGTCCGCTCGACCTCGTTTCCGCGTGTGTGCGGGCACCCGCGCGGACGTCGGCACGGGGGGCCCTGGGGGGACACACGACGTCGGCGGTCGCGGGGCGGGCGGGGCCTTTGAGGCGCATCCGGAGGCCCGGGACGCGTTCTTGCGAAGCGCGGAGCCCGGAACCGTGCGCGCCGTGCTGGTTCTCCCGGGTGGTCATGGGGGCGGGATCGCCCGGGGCGGGTAGTCAACAGATCTGTGCCACCCGTTCCTTCCCGTGATCAAGCCTCGACGGAGCCGCCGTGAAATTCGGAGTCTCGACCTTCATCACCGACCAGGGCATCAGCCCGACCTCGCTCGGAACAGCCCTCGAGGAACGTGCTTTCGACTCGTTGTTCATCGCCGAACACTCCCATATCCCGGCCGACCGTCAGACGCCCTATCCGGGCGGTGGTGAGCTACCGGAGATGTACTACCGCACGCTTGACCCCTTCGTGGCCCTGACCGCGATCGGCGTGGTGACCGAGCGGCTGCTGCTGGGCACCGGCATCGCGCTGATCCCGCAGCGCGACCCGATCATCACCGCGAAGGAAGTCGCTTCGCTCGATCTGATCTCCGGCGGCCGGGTGATCTTCGGCGTCGGCGTCGGCTGGAACCGTGAGGAGATGAGGAACCACGGCACGGACCCTTCGACCCGTGGCCGGCTGTCCGACGAGCGGCTGCGCGCCATGCGAGAGCTGTGGACCGCGGAGAAGGCCGAATTCCACGGCGAGTTCGTGAACTTCGATCCGGTCTTCGCGTGGCCCAAACCCGTGCAGCGCCCCCATCCGCCGATCTACGTCGGTGGTGGCGAGGGCGCGTTCCCGCGGGTGGCACAGCTCGGAGACGCGTGGCTGGCCAACAGCGCGTCGCCTCAGGAGCTCGGTCCACAGATCGAGCGGCTGCGCGCACGTGCCGAACGAGAGGTGCCGGTGACGGTGTACGCGGCTCCCGACGACCCCGAGAAGATCGAGGGCTACGGCCGTCTGGGCGTCGAACGGCTGCTGTTCTACGTTCCGACGATGCCCGAACGGGAGACGCTGGAGTACCTCGACGGGTTGGCCGAAGTGGCTGCCCGGTACCGCTGAGACGCCGGAAACCACTGCGCCCAGGGATGAGGTACCGATCCGGAAACCGCGACCACCGTAACCTCCGCGACCGCCGTAAGGGGTGCGATGCCTACTCTGACGAGCGCTGAGGCACGTGAGCGGTTCGCCGCGGCCCGCATCGCCCACCTCGCGACGACCGACACGGACTCTCGCCCGCACCTGGTGCCGGTGGTGTTCGCCCTGGACGGCGACACGGTGATGCTGGTCGTGGACCACAAACCGAAGCGGACGATGCGGCTGAAACGCCTGGCCAACATCGCCGCCAACCCATCGGTCTGCCTGCTCGCCGACCACTACGAGGAGAACTGGGAACGGCTGTGGTGGGTGCGGGCCGACGGTGAGGCCCGCGTACTCCCTCCGCCGGACCGCTTCCCCGAGGCCGCCCGCCGCGTCGGCCTGCTCACGGCGAAATACCAGCAGTACGCCGACCGCCCTCCCGACGGACCGATGGTCGAAGTCTCGGTGCTGCGTTGGAGCGGCTGGCGCGCGTCCTGAGCCGCGTGGCCATGCGACCGGGCGGTTCTCGGCCCACCTCGCCGGAGGTCGGTGCGGGACCTGCCGATACGACGGCTTCTTGGCTGTGGCGCCGCAGAACGTCGCTCGGGGCTGGGTGCGCACGTCTGCCGCGTTGTCGTCCATCACCATGGCTCCGCCATGGCTCAATCCTCCGCCTTGCAGCTGCACGCACCCAGAACGGCCCTGCTCCGGCCGGCCGCGCGCCCGGCATCCCCGTACCGCCCGGGGCGTGCCGGGCGCGCAGCCATGTCCTGGTCCGGTCGAAACGGTCCGGACAGGTTGTTCCCAGAGGGGCAAGCGACCGCTTAGTATGCCCGGGAGCAGTGGTAATGCCGACAGTGTCGTGGAGGCCCCTCATGCAGGCATGGCGAGTGCACCGGAACGGCGAGCCGAACGAGGTGATGCGGCTCGAAGAGACGGACCGGCCCACGCCGGGCGACGGGCAGGTGCTCCTCAAGGTGCTCGCGGCGAACATCAACTTCCCCGACGCGCTGCTCTGCCGCGGCCAGTACCAGGTACGGCCGCCGCTGCCGTTCACCCCGGGCGTGGAAATCTGCGGTGTGACACCGGACGGGCGCCGGGTGCTCGCCACCCCCGCCCTGCCGAACGGCGGCTTCGCCGAGTACGTCGTCGCGGACGAGGCGGCGCTCCTGCCGGCCCTGGAGGCCCTGGACGACGCCGAGGCGGCTGCGCTGCACATCGGCTATCAGACGGGCTGGTTCGGACTGCACCGCCGGGCGCACCTCCAGGCGGGCGAGACTCTTCTCGTGCACGCCGCGGCGGGCGGAGTCGGCAGTGCGGCCGTCCAGCTCGGCAAGGCCGCCGGGGCCAAGGTCATCGGTGTCGTCGGTGGCCCCGAGAAGGCCAAGACCGCCCATGAGCTCGGCTGCGACCTGGTCATCGACCGGCGCACCGAGGACATGGTCGCAGCGGTCAAGGAGTTCACCGGCGGACGCGGGGCCGATGTCGTCTATGACCCGGTCGGCGGCGACGCGTACGCCAAGTCCGTCAAGTGCGTCGCCTTCGAGGGCCGGGTGATCGTCGTAGGATTCGCGAGCGGCGGCATTCCCACCCCTGCGCTCAACCACGCCCTCGTCAAGAACTATTCGATCGTCGGACTTCACTGGGGTCTGTACAACACAAAGGACCCGGCCGCAGTGCGCGCCTGCCACGAGGAGCTCACCGCGCTCACGGCGCAGGGCGTCATCAAGCCCCTGATCAGCGAGCGTGTCGCACTCGACGGGGCAGCGGCCGCCGTTCAGCGTGTCGCCGACGGCACGAGCACCGGCCGGATCGTCGTCCTTCCGGGGGGTGCCCGATGACGGTCGTGGACGCGGCCGAGCTCCGCCGCCTCACCCGCGAGCTGCTCGCCGCCCACCCCCCGGCCACCACCGACCGGACCGACTTCCTGAAGGCCCGCTTCGACGCCGGACTCGCCTGGGTCCACTACCCGGCCGGGCTCGGCGGACTCGACGCACCGCGCTCGCTGCAGTCCGTCGTCGACGCCGAACTCGCTGCCGCGGGAGCCCCCGACAACGACCCGCGCCGCATCGGCATCGGCCTGGGCATGGCGGCCCCCACCATCCTGGGTTTCGGCACCGACGAGCAGAAGCGGCGTTTCCTGCGACCCCTGTGGGTCGGCGAGGAGGTGTGGTGCCAGCTCTTCAGTGAGCCGGGCGCCGGGTCCGACCTGGCGGCCCTCGGCACCCGCGCCGTTCGGGACGGCGAGGACTGGGTGGTCGACGGGCAGAAGGTCTGGACGTCCAGCGCCCATGTAGCCCGCTGGGCGATCCTCATCGCCCGCACCGACCCGGACCTGCCCAAGCACCGTGGCATCAGCTACTTCATCTGCGACATGACCGAACCGGGCGTCGAGGTGCGGCCGCTGCGTCAGATCACCGGCGAGGCCGAGTTCAACGAGGTCTTCCTCACCGGCGTACGCATCCCCGACAGCAGGCGGCTCGGACCGGTCGGCGACGGCTGGAAGGTCGCCCGGACCACCCTGATGAACGAGCGTGTCTCGATCGGTGGATCCCGCATCCCGCGCGAGGGCGGCATGATCGGCCCCGTTGCCAGGACCTGGCGCGAACATCCCGAACTGCGCACCCACGATCTCCACCAGCGCCTGCTCACCCTCTGGGTCGAGGCCGAGGTCGCCCGGCTCGCCGGTGAGCGGCTGCGTCAGCAACTCGTCGCCGGACAGCCGGGCCCCGAGGGCTCCGGTATGAAGCTCGCCTTTGCCCGTCTCAACCAGGAGATCAGCGGCCTTGAGGTCGAACTCCAGGGCGAGGAGGGGCTGTTGTACGACGATTGGACCATGCGCCGCCCTGAGCTGGTCGACTTCACCGGACGCGATGCGGGCTACCGCTATCTGCGGTCCAAGGGCAACTCGATCGAGGGCGGTACGAGCGAGGTACTGCTGAACATCGTCGCCGAACGCGTCCTCGGACTGCCCGCCGAGCCGCGCGACGACAAGGACGTCGCCTGGAAGGACCTGTCCCGATGACAGCACAGACCGAAGAGGCCCTGGCGCCCGATCTGCTGTACTCGGACGCCGAGGACGATCTGCGGGCCTCCGTACGGTCGTTGCTCGCCGACCGGGCCGGCGCGCCGACGGTGATCGCCCATATCGAGGCCGACACGCCGTACGACCCGCAGCTCTGGAAGGCCCTCGGTGCGGACATCGGCGCGGCGGGGCTGCTCGTGCCGGAGAAGCTCGGCGGTCAGGGTGCAAGCCATCGCGAGGCCGCGGTGGTCCTGGAGGAGCTGGGCCGCAGCGTCGCCCCCGCCCCCTATCTGACCAGCGCGGTCGTCGCCACCGAGACGCTCCTTGCACTGGGGACGGAGGACGGACCGGTCGGCGAACTCCTCGGCGAGCTGGCGGCGGGCCGCAAGGTCGCGGTCCTCGCCGTACCGTTCTCCGCCAGGGCCGGGACCGTGACCGGCACCCTGGACGGGACCGTCACCGCGGTCGCCGACGCGGCCGCTGCCGATCTGCTGCTCGTGCCCACCGGCAACGGCCTGTACGCGGTCGAGGCCGGTGCCACGGGCGTCACCGTCGAGCCGCTCGTCGCGCTCGATCTGACCCGCCCGCTCGCCACCGTCACCCTCACCGCAGCCACCGGCACCCGCCTCGCGGACGCGGAGGCCGCGCGCCCCGCCGTAAGCCGGGGGCTGCTCGCCGGTGCCGGACTACTCGCCTCCGAGCAGCTCGGTCTCGCCGAATGGTGCCTGACCGAGACAGTCCGGTACACCCGCGAACGACACCAGTTCAACCGGCCCGTCGGCTCGTTCCAGGCGCTCAAGCACCGGATGGCGCAGCTCTGGCTCCAGGTCGTCTCGGCCCGCGCCGCCGCGCGCAACGCCGCGGACGCCCTGGCGTCCGGCAGCCCCGACACGCCGCTCGCGGTGGCCGTGGCGCAGGCGTACTGCTCGGGGGTCGCGGTCCGTGCGGCGGAGGAGTGCATCCAGTTGCACGGAGGCATCGGCATGACGTGGGAACACCCCGCGCATCTGTATCTGAAGCGGGCCAAGGCCGACTCGATTGCGTACGGCACGGCGGGGCGCCACCGTGAGGCCATCGCCGAGCTGATGGAGCTGCCCGCACCGTAGAGCAACGTCCTTACGAACAAAGGGACATGGGGCGAGTCTGCCAGGCAGCCTCGCCCCTACGTCGTTCCCGGCGGACGATTGCTGGTCGACCCTTCCTGGTGGCAGTGCCGAGGCGCAACTGAGCCTGTGGAGCTGCACCAGCGGCGACGACCAGAACCGCGACGGTGTCCATCGGTGCTGGACGAAGCCGGCCCGGCCGGGGAACACCAGGCGACGGACGGGCTACGCCCCGGTCAACTTTTGGCAGGTACCTGCCCGACAGGGGTGTCCCGGACCCATACTCGGTCGGGTCCGCCCGTCCGGTCCGCACCCTGATCCCGGGAGAACCCATGGCGTTCCCGACCCGCCGCCGCGTCGTCACCACCGCTCTTGCCACGGTCGCCGCAGGCGCCGTCGTACCCCTCCAGTCGGCCGCGGCCGCGGAGCCCGCCGCAGTCGCCCACCATTGCCCCCGCCCCCTCCGGCGGGCTCACGCGCACAACGACTACCTGCACCCGCACCCCCTCCACGATGCGCTCTCCCACGGGTTCACCAGCGTCGAAGCGGACATCTTTCTCGTGGACGGGGAACTCCTCGTCGCTCATGAGGCCTCCGATCTCGACCCCGCCCGCACCCTCGCGTCGCTCTACCTCGACCCGCTGTTGGCCAGGGTCAGGGCCAATCACGGAGCTGTGTACCCCGGCCACCGCGACCCCGTACAGCTGCTCATCGACATCAAGACGGACGGTGCCGCCGCCTACCTCGAACTCGACCGGCAGCTCCAGCGCTACCGTCGGATGCTGACCTCGTACCACGACGGCCGGGTCCGCGCAGGCGCAGTCACTCCCGTCATATCGGGCGACCGGGCCGCCCGCGTCCCCATGGAGACGCAGCGCACCCGCCTCGCTTTCTACGACGGCCGGCTGGACGACATCGGCACCGCGGCAACCGCCTCGTTCGTCCCGCTCATCAGCAGCAACTGGACCCAGAGCTTCAGCTGGCTGGGCACGGGCGCCTTCCCCACCGCCGAACGGGACAGGCTCCGCGCCCTCGTCACCGCCGCCCATCGCGAGGGCCGGCGTGTGCGCTTCTGGGCCACGCCCGACGTGGCGGGCCCCGAACGGGACGCCGTCTGGTCCGAATTGCTGGCCGCCGGGGTCGACCACCTCAACACGGACGACCTGGCGGGGCTGGAGCTCTTCCTCCGCGCGAAGGACGGGGGCGCCCGGGGCGGCGTCTGACGGGCCGTGCGGCCCGAGGTGGTGACAGCCAGTCAACACCCGGATGGCGGACATGCCAGTCCGCCGGATGGCCCCTCCGCTACGCCACACTGGCGGCCGAATGCCGCATTCCGGCGCGGCGTAGGAGGTTGGCCATGGCCATTTCGATCTCACTGGTGCTGCTTCTGCTGATGCTCGCGGTGCTCTTTCTCCGCAACGGCGGACTGAAAATCTCGCATGCGATCGTCTGCGCGATGCTCGGATTCTTCCTTGCGGGTACGAGCATGGGGCCGACCATCCAGGAGGGACTGACGGCCACGGCGAATGTTGTCAGCGGCCTCCAGCCCTGACGCGCTCCCGCCTGCCTGCGGCACGTTCCGATTCCACCGGTGAACGCAGAGCGGGCCGGGGCACGTCGGACCCAGGCCCGCGCCGACAGGCTGGAGGCCCACGCGTATCAGCCACCGACGAGCCGCGAACGGATCAGGAACCGCACCCCCTCCGGAGCCTCCAGCGAGAACCCGCTGCCCCGCCCCGCCACCACATCGACGATCAGCCGGGTGTGCGCCCAGACCTCGAACTGACTCTTCGACATCCAGAAGGGAACACGTTCCGCGACTCCTTCGACGGCGAGCGAGGCCAGCAGCACATCGGAGTCTCCGGTGCGGAATTCGCCGTCCTGGTAGCACATGGGCGCACTGCCGTCGCAGCAGCCGCCGGACTGGTGGAACATCAGCGGCCCATGGACCTCACGCAATTGCCGCACCAGATCGGCGGCTGCGGGCGTGAGCTCCACGAGAGGTGCATCCGAAGGGGGCACGTGTCGGCCTTTCGTCGTCCGGCGCCGGTGCGGTGAACTCAGCCAACTTCCAGGAACGTTGCGGCAAGGTTGCAGAGCATGCTCCTGACGGGGCCCCTGGGGCCAGTAGCGTGCGCATGACGATGTCTCAGGGGGAGACGGGGAGAGGGCGACGCGCATGGCGGTGGTCCAGGTGGGGACGCGAGCAGACCCTCCGTGGTGCGGATCCGCGACGCATCGGGTGCGGTGGTCGGGGCCGGATTCATGGTGGACAGGGGCATTGTGTGCAGTTGTGCGGTGCATCGTCGCCTGGACCGGGACCGGAGGGCTCAGTGCGTACAGAGCCTCCGGGAGCGGCCGGGGAATCGAACTCCTTCCCCCGGCGACCGTCGCGGTGCCCCGTTCACGCATGTGATCGACGCCGTCCAGCCGGTTGAGGGGACCGGCACAGCGGTGCTCACGGAGGACGGCCTGCTGGCCCGGTTCGACGCGGCCACCGGACGGATGACGGGCAGTACCCATGCCCGTCCCGGCCGGTCCGCACTCCCGTGAAGAGCACGGCTCCCCCCCACGGGCAGCCGTGCTCCCGCTACCCGTACCGTGGCGCTCACCTCGTCATCTCGCCTACAGGAGTACGCATGAGCTTCGATGTCGACGCCGTCCGCGCCCAGTTCCCCGCCCTGAAGTCGGGCTCCGCCCGCTTCGACGCCCCCGGCGGCACCCAGACACCGCAACCGGTGATCGACGCCATCGCGGACGCACTGGCCAACCCGCTGGCCAACCGGGGCCTCACCACCGAGGGCGAGCGCAACGCGGAGGCTGTTGTGACCGGCGCCCGCGGCGCGCTGGCCGACCTGCTGGGCGCCGATCCGCAGGGCATCGTCTTCGGACGCAGCTCCACCCAGCTCGCCTACGACCTGTCGCGCACCCTCGCCAAGAACTGGGGCCCCGGCGACGAGGTGGTCGTCAGCCGGCTCGACCACGATTCCAATATCCGCCCCTGGATCCAGGCGGCCGAGACTGTGGGCGCCGCCGTCCGCTGGGCAGACTTCGACCCGGCCACCGGTGAGTTGACGACCGACGACATCGCACAGGTGCTCTCCGCGCGCACCCGCTTGGTCGCCATCACCGCAGCGTCCAACCTGATCGGCACCCGCCCCGACATCCCGGCCGTCGCCGACCTCGTACACCGGGCCGGAGCGCTGCTGCATGTGGACGCGGTGCACTACGCCTCGCACGCCGCTGTCGACCTGCCCGGCCTCGGCGCGGATTTCCTGGTCTGCTCGCCGTACAAATTCCTCGGCCCGCACCTCGGTGTGCTGGCAAGCCGCCCCGAGCTGCTGGAGACGCTGCGGCCGGACAAGCTCCTGCCCTCCACCGACGCGGTTCCCGAGCGCTTCGAACTGGGCACGCTGCCCTATGAGTTGCTCGCCGGTGCCCGCGCTGCGGTGGACTTCCTCGCCGGACTGGCCCCCGGCACCGACGCCACCCGCCGGGAACGGCTGCTCGCCGCCTTCGAGGCGATCGAGACCCACGAGGACGTCCTGAGGGCCCGTATCGAGCAAGGACTGGCCGACCTCGGCGGTGTCACCGTGCACTCCCGGGCCGCCCATCGCACGCCGACCCTGTTGCTCACCCTGGCGGACCGAAGCGCCACCGTCGCCTCGCGATATCTGGCGGAGCGAGGTGTCGACGCTCCGGCCGGCTCGTTCTACGCGCTGGAGGCATCCCGCAGGCTCGGACTGGGCGACGAGGGCGGACTGCGGATCGGTCTGGCCCCCTACAACAGCGCCGAGGACGTCGACCGGCTGCTGGACGCCCTGTCCGGCTTCCTGGGCACCTCGCCCGCGGGCGACTGACGCGGGCGGCCTGCCCGCAAGCTGTTCGCGTACCTCGCGCAGCAGCAGGAGAGGCCATGGCCTGGCCGGGCTCTGTGCCGCAACCGCGGCGCCTCGTCGGCGGTGCGGGCGCCGCGTACCGCTGCGCCGTGGCCTCCAGGGCGTGTTTCGAAAGTCCCGCCTGCCAGGCGGACGGACGACGCTACTTTCGAAACATGCCCCAGCGCCGCTGCGCGGCGAGGAAGGAAGCCGCGCCCGGACCTTCAGGCACCCATCGCCTCCGTCGCCTCCCGGGTGATCCGCTCGAACTCGGCACCCATGGCCGCCGCCAGTGCCTGCGCGGCTGACATGGGGCGAACCATCACCATCAAGTCGTCGATCTTGCCGTCCTCGTCGACGTGCAGGAAATCGCAGCCGTTGATCTCCCGGTCGCCAACCTTCGCCTTGAAGACGAGGGCGTGGTCGCGGCCGTCGGCTCCCGCTATCTCCCGTACGTAGTGGAAGTCGGTGAAGACTCGCGAGACTCCGCGCACGATCGACGCGGTGATCGCCTTTCCGGAGTACGGCTTGAACGCGACGGGGCTGGTGAACACGACGTTCTCGGCCAGCAGAGCCTCGATCGCGGCGTGGTCCTCGGCCTCGACCGCTTTGCGGAAGGGGTGCATCCCGGCCACCTCTCATAGGCAAATAGTTGATTAGGTGTGGATGCTAGGCTGCTGTCATGGCATTGCGCAATGCGGTACTCGCGGCACTTCTGGACGGCGAGGCCTCCGGGTACGACCTGGCCAAGGGATTCGATGCCTCGGTGGCCAATTTCTGGATGGCGACCCCACAGCAGCTCTACCGGGAGCTCGACCGGATGGAGTCCGACGGCCTGATCGAGGCCCGGCTCGTCCAGCAGGTGCGGCGTCCCAACAAGCGGCTGTTCTCCCTGACGGAGGCCGGACGCCAGGCCTTGCGCGACTTCACCGCCGAGCTGCCCAGGCCCACGGCCATCCGCGACGAGCTGATGGTCAAGGTGCACGCCCTGGACGAAGGCGACCCCGACGCCGTGCGCGCGGCCATCACCGAACGGCTGGAGTGGGCCAGGGCCAAGCTCGCCCGTTACGACCGGCTCCGGGACCGCCTGCTCGACGGGCGGACGGAGCAGGAGTACCTGGCCCACGCCGAGCGCATCGGCCCCTACCTCACCCTCATGCGGGGCCGGGCCTTCGAGCAGGAGAACATCACATGGGCCGAGCATGCCCTGCGCGCCCTGGAACAGCGCACCGGGGTATCCCGTTAGACCCGGCATGTCCCCTCAGGCGGTGGGAGCGTCAGCGACGACCGGCGGAGCAGTCACCCTGGGCGCGCCGCACGCCACACGCCCAGGCCCAATGCGGCGGCGTCGAGCGGGCGGCAGGGCGCGCGAGTGTGCCCGGCCGGTGCAACGGCCCGGATCCTTCGCCATTCCCCACACCGCGCCGGTCCGCCGGCGGCTGATCGAGGTGGCGCGCTCCTGGTGGGCCCGGGCTGCTACCGTTGATCGGATCCCATTACCTTCATTCGCCCGTTCTTGCGGTTTGCCGGCGCCTCCGTCTGCCGGGAATTCCTCGATACGTGCCGCACATCGAGGAAGGCTCCCCATGAAGCACCCAGCTCGCACGGACACCGCGCGGGACGATTTCGCCCTGCCGGAGACGATCACCCCGGCCCTGCCGACCGCCGCGTCGTTCGCCGACCTGGATCTTCCGCCCGCCCTGCTGAAGACACTCACCGGCCTCGGCGTGAACCACCCGTTCCCGATCCAGGCGGCCACGCTGCCCAGTTCTCTCGCGGGCCGGGACGTCCTGGGCCGGGGCCGCACCGGGTCGGGCAAGACCCTCGCTTTCGGTCTTGCGCTGCTTACGCGGCTCGCAGGCCGGCGCGCGGAGCCGAAACGGCCGCTCGGGCTGATCCTCGTACCGACCCGGGAGCTGGCTCAGCAGGTCGGCGAGGCGCTCACGCCGTACGCCCGGGAGCTGAAGCTGCGGATGGTCACGGTGGTCGGTGGCATGTCGATCGGCAGGCAGGCCGGCGAATTGCGGGCCGGGGCCGAGGTTGTTGTCGCGACGCCCGGACGCCTGCACGACCTCATCGAGCGCAAGGACTGTCGCCTGGACCGGGTGCGCATCACCGTCCTGGACGAAGCGGACCAGATGTGTGACATGGGCTTTCTGCCCCAGGTCACCGAACTGCTCGACCAGGTGCGCCCCGACGGCCAGCGGATGCTGTTCTCGGCCACCTTGGACCGCGACGTCGAGCTCCTGGTCCGCCGCTACCTCCACGACCCGGTGGTCCACTCGGTCGACCCGTCGGCAGGGGCGGTCACGACGATGGAACACCATGTACTGACTATCCACGGCGCCGACCGGTACGCCGTCACGACCGAGATCGCGGCCCGGGACGGACGGGTGCTCCTGTTCCTGGACACCAAGCACGCGGTCGACCAGTTGACCAAGCACCTGCGGGCCAGCGGTGTACGCGCCGCCGCACTGCACAGCGGCAAGTCCCAGCCCCAGCGCACGCGCACCCTCGCACAGTTCAAGAACGGTCAGGTCACCGCATTGGTGGCCACCAATGTCGCGGCCCGGGGCCTGCACGTGGACGACCTCGACCTGGTGGTCAACGTCGATCCGCCCGGCGACCACAAGGACTATCTGCACCGTGCCGGGCGCACCGCCCGTGCCGGTGAATCCGGCAGCGTCGTCACCCTGGTCCTCTCGAACCAGCGCCGCGACATGAGCAGGCTGATGGCCGACGCCGGTATTACGCCGAAGATCACCAAGGTGCGCTCGGGTGAGGCGGAACTGAGCCGGATCACAGGTGCCCGTGCCCCGTCCGGCCTTCCTCTCGACGGCGGCCCGGCCGCGGCGCGTCCCGCCGGCGGCCACGCTCCGTTCCGCGGCATGGGAACGGCCCGAGGTGATTCCGGGCGCGCCGTCGGCGGGTCCCGCCGCGGAGGCGAGGCCCGCAAGATGGCCGAGGCCCGCAAAGCCGCCCGGGTGCGCCGCGGTTCGTAGCGGGGCCGGGACCGGGGAGCGGACGGACCGCGGACAACGACCGGCTGCATGCGCGTGCCGAGCGGGGCGGACCATCGAGGTGTTCCGGTCGGCCCTGAGCCACGTTCCGTCCCGACCGGCACGGCCACGCCGGGGTGCTCATGCCGCCAGAGGCCGGTCCCCTGGCGCGATGGGGGCAGGCAGCAACGTGGAGCCACTCAGGAACCGGTCCGTCGCGGCCGCGACGGACCGGCCCTCCGCGATGGCCCACACCACGAGGGACTGGCCACGTCCCGCGTCACCGGCGATGAAGACCCCGTCCGTCCTGGTGCGGACCGTCTGACCGACCGCCTCGGCAGCGAAAGCAGCATCCCGGGCGAAGTTCCCCCGGTCGTCCAGGGTGAGGCCGAGCTGCTTCATGAGACCGTTGCCCCGTTCGGGACCGTAGAAGCCGAGGGCGAGCAGGACCAGATCCGCCGCCATCAGGTGCTCGGTGCCCGGCCGCGGCCTTCTGACCACGGGTTCCACCTTCGCCAGGCGCAGTCCTCGCACGTGGCCGGCCTGGTCCCCTTCGAAACGGAGGGTGGCGGAGGCGAAGACTCTCGGATCCGTGCCCTTCCGCCCCCGGGCCTCCTCATGGGCATGGGAGATCCGATAGACCTTCGGATACGTGGGCCACGGCTCGGTTTCCAGCCGCGTCTCGCCGGGCTCCGGATTGATATCCAGCTGCACCACGGAGCTCGCGCCCTGGCGCAGGGCGGTGCCGAGACAGTCCGAGCCGGTGTCCCCGCCGCCGATGATCACCACGTGCTTGCCCTCGGCGGTGACGGGAGGCGAGACGTAGTCGCCCTCCCTGACCCGGTTGGCGAGGGTCAGGTAGTCCATTGCCTGATGAATGCCGTCCAGTTCGCGGCCGGGGACGGGCAGCTCACGTTGTCCCCTGGCCCCTACGGCGACGACCACCGCGTCGTGACGTCTTCTGAGTTCGGTGGCATCGAGATCGTTGCCGACGTCCACACCTGTGCGGAACTTGGTTCCTTCGGCCCGCATCTGCTCGATGCGGCAGTTCAGGTGGTGCTTCTCCATCTTGAATGCGGGGATCCCGTAGCGCAGCAGTCCGCCGATGCGGTCGGCCCGCTCGTAGACGGCGACGGTGTGACCGATGCGGGTGAGCTGTTGCGCTGCCGCCAATCCGGCGGGTCCGGAGCCGATGACGGCGACAGTCTTCCCGCTGAGCCGCTCGGGCGGTTGCGGTGTCGCGTACCCGCGCGCCCAGATCTGGTCGGCGATCGCCTGTTCGACGTTCTTGATCGTCACTGGATCGGCATTGATGGTGAGCACGCACGCGTCCTCGCACGGTGCCGGGCACAGCCGCCCGGTGAACTCCGGAAAGTTGTTCGTTGCGTGCAGTCGTTCGGCGGCGGCCCGCCAGTCGGCCCGTGCCGCGTAGGCGTTCCACTCGGGGATGAGGTTTCCCAGCGGGCAGCCGTGGTGGCAGAACGGTATGCCGCAGTCCATGCAGCGTCCCGCTTGCTCGGAGACGAGCGGAAGGCGTGGCTGACCCGTGTAGACCTCGTCCCAGTCGCTCAGCCGTTCATCGACGGGGCGTGCCGGGGCGGGTCGGCGGGGAACTTTGAGGAAGCCGAAAGGGTCGGTCATGCGCCGCCTCCGTCGCCCCTTGCGGTGTACCGGCGTTTCGGCCAGCCTACGCCTGCTTTCCGCTGCTTTCATCGGCCTGCAGGCTCCGGGACCCGTCCGGGCGGTCCTGCGCGGTTCCTGCGATCAGGTCGTGGACCGAGAACTCTCCGGGCATCTGGTTCCCCTGAGGCGGTCAGGGGGTGCTGCCGGGGAATTGCCGCGGGTGGCGCAGGCGCCACCCGGTCTCGTCCGCTGCCTTGCGCGCGACGGCCTCCACGAGGATCTCCCCGGCCTCGGCGGTTCAGGTCGAGGTCTTCGCGGGCTCCGGCTCCGTGGTCCCTGTCGTGGTGGGCTTGTCGATGCGCTTGCCGAGCAGGACGAACAGCAGGATGAGCCCAACCGTGAGTAAGGTGTGCCCCAGGCCGGCGATTCCCGGCACGGCTTCGGGGACATGCTTGCCGAGCACTGTCTCGATGCCGTGGACGCCCATCATGATGACGGTGATCGCGATGCCCGCGTTGTAGAACCAGAAGAACGCGGTGAAGAGTTTCGTCCCGGACAGCTGGAACTGCTTGTCGAGGGCGAGGACGATGAGGAAGCCCAGCATGCCCAGGGCGAGCAAGTGGGTGTGCATGACCGCCAGTTGCGTGTCGCCCCGAAAATCGTGGGCCTTGGTGAACTCCCGGTAGAACAGCCCGGAGACCACTCCCAGAATCATGTAGACGTGTGCCGCAACGTACGACTTTCGCATGTCCGCGCCAGCCCTCTGCTGATCAAGTACCGCCCTGACAAGGGTCATTGAAGCATTCCGAGTGGTGGCTGTCTGCCGGGTTGGGGAGAACGCACAAAGCCGGGTCGAGCGGCCCTCGCCTGCCCCTGCAGTGTTCCGGGGGTGCGCCGGCCTCCCCGACCCGGGCCGTAGCCCTGCTCGGCGCCCGACGGGCCTTGCCGGACGCGCGGACGATTCGTCCTCGGCCGGGCGCAGCAGGCGGTCTCCACCGCATGGATCGGCGCCGATGCATCACTCTGCCGATCCTGCGGGTGAAGCAGTCGTTGCACATGACGCAGGTCAGCGCAGCACGGAACGCGCGATGCGGAATCCTACGTCGTCGATCTGGAAGGTCGGGTGGCTGCGGCGCCGCACCGACGCCCGGCAGCTCCAGTGCTCGTCAAACCATCCACCGCCACGCAGTACCCGATAGCTGCCGTAGACCTCGGCATCGTAGATGTCCCAGCACCACTCCCACACGTTGCCCAACATGTCGTACATGCCCCACGCGTTGGGCTGCTTGCCGCCCACGTCGTGAATCCGCTCGCGGGAGTTGCAGCGGTGCCAGGCGATCTCGTCGAGCGGCCCGTACCGCGCGTCGGCCGTACCGGCACGACATGCGTGCTCCCACTCGGCCTCGGTCGGCAGCCGGTACCCGTCAGCAGATGCGTCCCACACGATGCCCTCGGCGTCAGCGCGGAGGCGGTAGGCGGCTGTCAACCCCTCCTGCTGGGAAAGGGTGTTGCAGAATCGGACCGCGTCCCACCAGGACACGCCTTCGACGGGCAGCCGGTCGCCTTGCGCGCTGCTCGGGCGCTGACCGGTGACCTGCGCATAGTGCGCCTGAGTGATCGGGAACGCCGTCAACCGATAGGGCGCGAGCTCGGTCGACCAGCTCCGCTGCGTTCGCCGGTCCGACAGCGTCACCCGCCCCGGCGGAACGGCGATCAACTCGATTCCTGCGTTCACGTCCATAAGCAGGCGATCATACGGGGGGCGTGATCGTCGTCGTCTCGGAGCCGCCCGTGGGTTGGGCTGCGGAATTTCCGGAACCCGGTGTCGGCCGACACCGGCGCAGCAGGCGGGGGCGGCCAGGAATGACGTCGCGGTCCATTGCCGAACGGCCTACGGACGGGACCCCCGGTGCTGGTGAGCGGCGAACCGAACGGCATCTCCGATGGGCCGGAACTCCGTTCCGCCCGCCCGCCGTCGGCGGAGCGGGCGTGGGTTCACCGGTCGTCCGTCGGGGCGCGTTGCTTCTTCCCCGGCCTGTTATCTTTACGTGACCTCGCGGCGCGACTCTCGGTCATGCTTTGGCCTTTGGTGCGGACTCTCGACCCTGCCCAGCCGCCGAGCTGGAAGCAGTAGCCGAGGCCGGGCGCGCCGTCCGGGACGTCTGTGGCGTGGGACGGGCTCCGGAGCGGACACGACGGGGCACCACCCCGACAAGCGACGGCGGGGTGGTGCTCCTCGCGCCCGAGGGCAGTCAAGGTGATGTCTGACGAGACGATGTTCGTGCCGTTCCCGGTCTGCCCAGAACGTTGCGGATGCGAGTGGCAACGTGCAGGTTGAGCCGGGTCTCGACATCGCTGAGATCGTGGTCGGTGATCTCGCGAATGCGCCGGAGGCGGTAGCGCACGGTGCTTCGGTGGATCTGGAGAACGTCGGCTGTCGTGTCGTAGCTGCCGCCGCTCTCCAGGTAGTGCGAGAGCGTGGTGACCATGTCGGTGTGATGTCGGGCGTCGTACTCCAGAAGGGCTCCGAGCCATTCCCTGACGAAGCGGTCGGTCTCCCGTTCGCCGTCCCCGGTTCCCATCATGCGGCAGATGCCGATCTCCTCGAAGCTGGTGCTGCCGTGCGGTTTCGGAGATCTGCGCCGTACGGTGAGAGCACGGACGGCCTCGTCGTAGGAGTGCGGCAGTTCGGTGAAGAGGTCGCAGCGGCTGCCGATGCCGACGGCCCCGGCAACCGTGCCGAGGTCCTGCGCGACGGCCCGGTACAAGGCATCCCCGGGATCGGGACCCGCCACCAGGACGACCGTGGTGGTTTCTCGGGCACCGATGAGCACATCCAGTCCCAGGCGTTCGGCCGCCCGCGCGACGGCGTCGCCCAGCGTCACCTCCTCCGTTGGTCCGTCCCACTGCAGCACGGCGATGCGGTGCGGCCCGTGCAGGTCGTGACCGAGGGCGGCCGCATGGACGAACACACCGTCGGTCGCCTCACCGGAGATCAGTCTTTCGACCAGGTCGTGGCGCAGCCTCGGCTCCAGCTCGGCGAGAGCGCGTTCGTGGGAGAGCTCGGGGGCGAGGGCCAGGCCTGTCTCCTCCAGAGCCGCGGTGTCCAGCTTCCCCGCACGGCGGTCGGGGTCCACCAGGGCGACCAGTCCGAGCAGGTCGCCTTCCGCCTCGATGGGGACGACCAGGCAGTTCCGGTCGCGGACCGCGCCCTGCCGGCGCCGCACCTGCCGCAGCAGCTCGTCCCGGGGCCGGTTCGCCGATCCGGGGCGCGGTCCGCCGCGGCCGGGGCCCGCCCACGCCCGCAGATTGCCGAAGGGATCCTCGGTCAGTGCAGAGAACCCCGTGTGATCGTGCAGGGCCTGGAGCATCCCCAGCTCACCCTTGCCGGAGGCCCCGACACGGGTGAGAGCTCGGTGGAAGGCGTTCTGGTACGAAAGGGCGGATACGGTGGCGCCGAGGTCGACCCCAGGTCCGGGTTCCTCCGCCGTCGGCCACTGTTCCCTCTCGGCACGGGCGGGCCTCTCCCACGGCCGGCTCAGTCCCGCGAGTGCGGCTGCGGCCTG
Source organism: Streptomyces sp. NPDC051020 (assembly GCF_040683105.1). Taxonomy (NCBI): domain Bacteria; kingdom Bacillati; phylum Actinomycetota; class Actinomycetes; order Kitasatosporales; family Streptomycetaceae; genus Streptomyces; species Streptomyces sp. NPDC051020. The sequence continues at coordinate 41,275 of NZ_JBFBCG010000045.1, forward strand.
CCGGGCGAGCAGCTCTGCGTCGGCGGTCTCCTCGGTAGAGGGGGTGTCCAGTATCCGAACGACGAGGTAGCCGAGACACCGCCCGCGGTGGCGCAGCGCCAAGGCCCAGAGGTAGTGGCCGTCCTGGCTGTCCCAGCGCCCGCTGCGGCCATCCAGCGCACCGATCCACCGGTCGACGCCGTCGGTGGCCGTCGGGTCGTCGTCCGCCTCGGCGGGCTCGGCCGCCGTGGCGTTCACCGCCACGATGCCCGGCCGGGAATGACCGGAGCCGGCCGCGGAGCACGGGCGACACCGCTGGGCGACGCCGTGGTGATCCGCATAGGCCGCTTCTGCCGCGAACGGCCCGGTGACGGCGATCGCCCCCATGGCCGCCCACACCACCTCACGTTCGTCGGTGGCGTCGAACATCGCCGTGGTGAGCCGGAGGAACGTGTGCCGGCCGGCCCAGCGCTGCGGGATCGGGCGCACCGCACACACCGTCGATGATCCGGAGCGGACAGCATCCATCGGAGATCCATTCGTGTCTCGACACAGCAGCTCTCCGCCTTTCACGCTACGCCGTCCGGCGCCGGGACACCTCAGCTGGCCCTGTCCACGCCCTGACCTCGCGGGACGGGCCGGCAGGCCCGGATTGGTCCTGCCGGGGCAGGGAAACGCGTGCGCCACCGCGCCACCCTTTCCCCATGTGTGGCCGCGAGCGGGACGGTGATCCCGGCAGCCGCGGCGTTCGGTCAGTGCCGCGACGGAGGAGAATCCCATGGCCAGGGCAGTAGGTATCGACCTCGGCACCACCAACTCGGTCATCGCGGTCTGGGAGGGCGGTGAGCCCACCGTGATCCCGAATGCCGAGGGAGCCAGGACCACCCCCTCGGTGGTCGCCTTCACCGACACCGGCGAGCGGCTGGTCGGACAGCTGGCACGCCGGCAGTCGATCCTCAATCCCAAGGGCACCATCACCTCCGCGAAGCGGTTCATCGGCCGTCGGTTCGACGAGGTTCCCGAAGAGGCCAAGGCGGTCTCCTTCGACGTGGTCGAGGGACCGGGCGGGGTGGCGCGCTTCGAGGTGAACGGCAAGCAGTACGCGCCGGAGGAGATCAGCGCGCAGGTGCTGCGCAAGCTGGCCGAGGACGCGGGGAAGTCGCTCGGAGAGCGGGTGACAGAGGCCGTCATCACCGTACCCGCCTACTTCAACGACGCTCAGCGACAGGCCACGAAGGACGCGGGAAAGATCGCCGGTCTGGAGGTTCTGCGGATCATCAACGAGCCGACCGCCGCAGCCCTGGCCTACGGTCTGGACAAGAAGGGCCATGAGACAGTCCTGGTTTTCGACCTCGGCGGTGGCACCTTCGATGTCAGCATTCTCGACGTCGGCGACGGCGTGGTGGAGGTACGGTCCACGGCCGGCGACTCCCATCTGGGCGGCGACGACTTCGACCGCCGCCTGGTGGACTATCTGGCGGACGCGTTCCAGAAGACCGAGGGCATCGACCTGCGCAAGGACCCGCAGGCCCTGCAGCGCCTGTTCGAGGCGGCCGAGAAGGCGAAGACCGAACTGAGTTCGGTCACCCAGACCCAGGTGAGTCTGCCGTTCGTCACGGCGGATGCCTCCGGGCCCAAACACCTCACCGAGACCGTCCGCCGTTCCACCTTCGAACAGATCACTGCGGATCTGGTGGAGCGCTGCCTGGCCCCGGTCAAGCAGGCGATGGGCGACGCGAAGATCAGCGACAACGACATCGACGAGGTCATCCTGGTCGGCGGCTCGACGCGTATCCCGGCCGTACAGGCTCTGGTGCGGCGCCTGACAGGCGGCAAGGACCCCAATATGAGCGTCAATCCGGACGAGGTGGTGGCGCTGGGCGCCGCCGTTCAGGCCGGGGTGCTCAAGGGCGAGGTCAAGGACGTCCTCCTGCTGGACGTCACCCCGCTCTCGCTGGGCGTGGAGACCGCGGGCGGCGTCATGACGAAGATCATCGAGCGGAACACCACCATCCCCGCCCGACGGTCCGAGGTCTTCTCCACGGCCGAGGACAACCAGCCGGCCGTCGACATCGTGGTGCTCCAGGGCGAACGTGAACTGGCCGCCGACAACAGGGTGCTGGGCCGCTTCAGGCTGGAGGACCTCAGGCCCGCCCCCCGCGGGCAGACCCAGATAGAAGTCACCTTCGACATCGACGCCAACGGCATCCTCAAGGTCGGCGCCAAGGACAAGGACACCGGCGCCGAACAGTCGATCACCATCAGCGAGGGATCCAACCTCGACCAGGCCGAGGTCGACCGGATGATCGAGGAGGCCGAGCGCCACCGCACCGCCGACCAGGCGCTGCGCCAGGCCGTCGACGCCCGTAACGAACTCGACGCCGCCGCATACCAGGTGGAGCGCCGGCTCGGAGAACTCGGTGACGTCGCGCCGCAGCACGAGCGCGCCCGCGCCGAAATGGTCATCGAGGAGGCGCGTACCGCTGTCAAGGAGGAGGCGCCGGTGGAGCGCGCCCGCGCCCTCAACTCCGAACTCCAGCAGATCTACGCCGCACTGGCCACCCACTCCACCGCGGCGGCACAGACCGCGGACCAGGGCGCAGCGTCCGCCTCGGGCGGGCCCTCCGGTGGCGACGACGACGTCATCGACGCCGAGTTCGACCGGGGCTGAGGTGGCGTGATGTCGGAACATGACCAGGCACCTCCCGCCGATGACGCAGGCCGGACGTGGACGGAGCATCCGCTGGAAGAGGCACCCGCACCGCAGGGCCCGTCGGCCCTCGACGCCGAGGAGCTGGAGGACCGGTGGCGGCGAGCCCTCGCCGATCTGGACAACCTTCGCAAGAGGTATGCCCGCGACCGCCACCGGGAGCTGGAGGCGGAACGGGACAGGGCCACAGCCGCCTGGCTCCCGGTCGTCGACAACCTCGAACTGGCCCTCGCCCACGCCGACGCGGACCCCGAAACGATCGTCCGCGGTGTTCAGGCGGTACGTAATCAGGCTCTGGACGTGCTGAGAGGCCTCGGCTATACGCGCCACGACGAGACCGGTGTCCCCTTCGATCCCGTGCTGCACGAGGTGGTCTCCGTGGTCGAGGACCCGGACACCGCCCCGGGAACCGTCGTCCAGGTGCTGCGCCCCGGCTACGGCGACCCCGACCGCCAACTGCGACCGGCGGCGGTAGCGGTCAGCCGAAAGCAGGAGTAACCCGCCATGGCACGCGACTACTACGAGGTGCTGGGCGTCCCCCGGACCGCCGACGCGGCCGAGATCCAGCAGGCATTCCGCACCCTGGCCCGGCGTCATCACCCGGATGTCAACAAGAATCCGGCCGCCGAGGAGCGCTTCAAGGAGATAAACGAGGCGTACGGAGTCCTCTCCGACCCCGGTACCCGGGCCAGGTACGACCGGTTCGGCGCCGACTTCCGGCAGATCCCGGAGGACTACGACGAGCGGGTCGCGGCAGCGCAGGGCTTCCGCGGGGCCGGAGCCGGAGCGTACCGCGGCGGACCCTTCCAGGGGGGCCGGGGCGCGGGCCGCGGAGGCGCCCGGGTCTGGACGGAAGGGGATCTCGACACCGCCGGCTTCGACTTCGAGGACCTCTTCGGGGGTGTGTTCGGCGGCCGGGCGGGCCGCGGGCCGGGGCCGGTACCCGGCGCCGACCAGGAGGCCGAGCTCACCCTCACCGTGGAAGAGGCCTACCGCGGCGGCCGGCGGAAGATCACCCTGGGAGGCCCTGGCGTGGAGCGCAGCTATGACGTGAACATCCCCGCGGGTGTCGTCGACGGGCAGCGCATCCGGCTCGCGGGGGAGGGAGGCCGAGGCCGCGGTCAAGGCGCCGCGGGGGACCTCTACCTCGTGGTCAGGATCGCCCCCCACCCCAGATACCGGCTCACCGGTCGCGACATCCACGTCGATCTGCCGGTCACCCCCTGGGAGGCCGTCCTGGGGGCGACCGTGCCGGTCACCGGCCCCGGCGGCACCGCGAAGGTCCACGTCCCCCCGGGTACCTCCACCGGCCGGCGACTGCGGCTGCGCGGGGAGGGGATGCCCCACCCCAAGGGATCCGTCGGTGACCTCTACGCCCAGATCCAGGTGATCGTGCCCTCGTCGCCGAGCCCGCGCGAACGCGAGTTGTTCGAGGAGCTGGCCGGGGTCTCGACCTTCGACCCGAGGAAGCAGGCATGAGTGACGATCAGCGTTCTCCCGCCGAAGACGCCGCGCACGGCCGTGCCGTCGCCCAGTATCCCCTGGTCCGGATCTGCCGGATCACTCCCTACGAGCTGTCCCTGGCCGGTGTCGCCCGACGCAGCGGCCTCTCGCCCGACCTGGTCCGCCGCTTCGTAGCCCTCGGGCTGCTGGACGCCGAGCGGGACGCCCACGGGCGACTGTGGTTCCGTACCACCGCACCGTCGGCCATCGCCCGCGTGCAGCGACTGCGGACCGGTCTGTCGCTCAACTACGCGGCCGTCGGGGTCGTGTTGGACCTGCTCGACCGTATCGATCATCTGGAGCGGGCGCTGCGGCGCAGCCAACGAGCCGCCGGGGAGCGAACGTCATGGACATGAACCGCCTCACGCAGAAGTCCCAGGAAGCGCTGCAGGAAGCGCAGAGCGTGGCGGTGCGGCTCGGCCAGAACGAGGTCGACGGGGAGCATCTGCTGCTGGCGTTGCTCGACCCGCAGGACGGCCTGACGACCCGGCTGCTCGCCGCCGCCGGCGCCGACACGGCCGCACTGCGGGGCGCCGTCGAAGCCGATCTCGCCAAGCGCCCGCGCACCACCGGACCGGGCGCCGCCCCCGGCCAGGTGATGGTCACCCAGCGCCTCGCCCGATTGCTCGACACGGCGGAGCAGGAGGCCAAACGCCTCAAGGACGAATACGTCTCGACCGAACACCTGGTCATGGCCCTGGTGGACGAAGGCTCGGCCACCGCCGCCGGCCGACGGCTCGCCGAACAGGGCATCACCAAGGACACCTTCCTCGCCGCCCTCACCCAGGTGCGTGGCAACCAGAGGGTCACCTCCGCCAACCCGGAAGCCGCCTACGAGGCTCTGGAGAAGTACGGCCGAGACCTGGTCGTGGAGGCCCGCACCGGTCGGCTCGACCCGGTGATCGGCCGGGACGCAGAGATCCGGCGGGTGATCCAGATCCTCAGCCGCAAGACCAAGAACAACCCGGTTCTGATCGGTGAGCCCGGCGTCGGCAAGACCGCCATCGTCGAGGGCCTGGCCCAGCGGATCGTGCGCGGAGACGTACCGGAGGGGCTGCGGGACAAGACGGTGTTCTCGCTCGACATGGGATCGCTGGTGGCCGGAGCCAAGTACCGCGGCGAGTTCGAGGAACGCCTCAAGGCCGTCCTGGCAGAGGTCAAGGGCGCCGAGGGCTCGATCCTGCTCTTTGTCGACGAGCTGCACACCGTCGTCGGTGCCGGCGCCGCCGAGGGCGCCATGGACGCGGGCAACATGCTCAAGCCGATGTTGGCCCGCGGCGAACTGCACATGATCGGCGCCACCACAGTGGAGGAATACCGCAAGCGCATCGAGTCCGATGCCGCCCTGGAACGCCGTTTCCAGACCGTCCTCGTGGACGAGCCGACCGTCGAGGACGCGATCTCCATCCTGCGGGGGATCCGCGAGCGCCTGGAGATCTTCCACGGCGTCAAGATCCAGGACGGCGCTCTGGTCGCCGCCGCCACCCTCAGCCACCGCTACATCAGCGACCGCTTCCTCCCCGACAAGGCCATCGACCTGGTCGACGAGGCGTGCGCGCGGCTGCGCACCGAGATCGACTCCATGCCGGCCGAACTGGACGAACTCACCCGTCGGGTGACCCGGCTGGAGATCGAGGAGGCGGCCCTGGCCGAGGAGACCGACCCGGCAAGCCGTGCCCGCCTGGACGACCTGCGCCGTGAACTGGCCGACCTGCGGGGCGAGGCGGACGCCAAACATGCCCAGTGGGAGGCCGAACGCCAGGCCATCCGCCGTGTCCAGGAACTGCGTCAGGAACTGGAACGCGCCCGGCAGGATGCCGAGGAGGCCGAACGCGCCTACGACCTCAACCGCGCCGCCCAGCTGCGCTACGGCACCATCAGCGAGCTCGAACGCCGCCTTGCCGCCGAAGAGGAGCAACTTGCCGTCAAACAGGGCGAGACACGGCTGCTGCGCGAGGTGGTCACCGCCGAGGAGATCGCCGAGATCGTCTCCGCCTGGACCGGTATCCCCGTCACTCGGCTCCAGGAAGGCGAACGGCAGAAACTGCTGCGCCTGGACGAGATCCTGCGCGAGCGGGTCATCGGCCAGGACGAGGCCGTACAACTGGTCGCCGACGCGGTGATCCGGGCCCGGTCCGGAGTGCGCGACCCGCGCCGGCCGATCGGCTCGTTCATCTTCCTGGGCCCCACGGGCGTCGGAAAGACCGAGCTGGCCAAGACCCTCGCCGCCGCACTCTTCGACAGCGAGAGCAACATGATCCGCCTCGACATGAGCGAGTACCAGGAGAAGCACACCGTGAGCCGCCTCGTCGGTGCACCGCCCGGGTACGTCGGCTACGAGGAGGGCGGCCAGCTCACCGAGGCGGTGCGCCGCAAGCCGTACTCCGTCGTCCTTTTCGACGAGATCGAGAAGGCCCACGCCGACGTGTTCAACACGCTGCTCCAGGTCCTGGACGACGGCAGGATCACCGATGCCCAGGGTCGAACCGTCGACTTCCGCAACACAGTCGTCATCATGACCTCGAACCTCGGCTCCCCGTACCTGCTCGAGGACGCCACCGACGCCGGCGAGATCAAGCCCGAGGTACGGGAACTCGTGATGGGCGAACTCAACAGCCACTTCCGCCCCGAATTCCTCAACCGTGTAGACGACATCGTCCTCTTCCACCCGCTCGGCCTGGCGCAGATCGAACGCATCGTCGACCTGCTCCTCGACGAGCTGCGCCGTCGCCTCGCCGACCAGCGCATCTCCCTCGTCCTCACCGAACAGGCCCGCCGTCTCGTCGCCGCCGAAGGCTACGACCCGGTCTACGGCGCCCGTCCGCTGCGCCGCTTCATCTCCCACGAGGTCGAGACCAGGATCGGCCGCGCGCTGCTCAGTGGCGAGGCGACCGAGGGCGTGACGATCCTGGTCGACGCCCAGGACGACGAACTGACCTTCACGCTCCGGGACGAGCCGAAGGAGTCGTCATGAGCGCCTCCCCGGTCGGTCGCACCGCCCGCTGCGGCACCTGCGGCACGACGAACCGTGTCCCCGCCGCCGCGCAGGGCCGCCCCCGGTGCGGCAACTGCCGAGCTCCGCTGCCCTGGATCGCCGAAGCGGGGGACTCCGACTTCGCAACCGTCGCCGAGCAGGCCGGTCTGCCGGTCCTCGTCGATCTCTGGGCCACCTGGTGCGGCCCCTGCCGGATGGTCAGCCCCGCTCTGGAGAAGGTCGCCGACGACCTGGCCGGTCGGATCAAACGTGTGAAGGTCGACATCGACAAGTCACCGGCGCTCGCCCGGCGCTTCGAGGTCCAGGCCGTCCCCACTCTGCTGGTTCTCGACCGGGGCCGGACCATCGCCCGCCAGGCCGCGCCGCGCCGGCCCCGGTGCTGCGCCAGTGGGTGGAGCGGGCACTGACGGACAGCGCTCGGCCCGCCTGACCGACTCTGGAGGCCGCGATGACCATCCCGCCCCCTCATTTCCACCCAAGGGAAGTGCACTGTGACCGCTGAAACGCCCACGTCGTACGACGCGTACCCACAGTTGACGGATGACCAGATCGAGGCGCTGAGCGCCTGTGGACAGCGGTGGCCGACCGTCGAAGGCGAACTGCTCTATCAGACGGGCAGGCCCAGTCAGGAGTTCTTCGTCGTCCTGAGCGGCACGGTGGCCGTGGTGAAAGGCCATGGCGGTCGGGAGCGGACCTACCAGCTCCATGGCCCCGGCAGTTTCCTCGGCGAGCTCGGCCTGCTGGAGGGTCAGGCCGCCTTGCTCACCGCCGTGGTCCGTGCCCCTGGTGAGGTCCTGGCGGTCGGTTCGGCCGAACTGCGCGACCTGCTCGTCCGCGAACCCGCGCTCGGCGACCTCATCCTGCGCGCCTGCCTCCTGCGTCGGACCCTGCTGGCCGGGATGGCCACCGGGTTCAGGATCATCGGCTCCGCGTTCTCCCCGGACACCCGCAGGCTGCTCGAGTTCGCCGCCCGCAACCGGCTCCCGCATCGCTGGATCGATCTGGAGAAGGACACCGAGGCCGAGGTGCTGCTGCGCCGTGTGGGGGTGACACCCGAAGAGACCCCCGTGGTGGTCTGGCACGACGACCGGGTGCTGCGCAACCCCACCGACGCCGAGCTGGTACGGGTGACAGGCCTGCGCTCCGACACCCCCACAGAAGCCGTCTGCGATCTACTGGTGGTCGGCGCGGGACCCGCAGGTCTGGCCACGGCCGTGTACGGGGCCTCCGAAGGACTGGCCACGGTCGTCCTGGAAGCCGTGGCCACCGGCGGTCAGGCCGGAACCTCCTCCCGGATCGAGAACTACCTCGGATTCCCCGCCGGGATCTCCGGCACCGAACTCGCCGAACGCGCCGCCATCCAGGCCGACCGGTTCGGCGCCCGGATCACCGTCCCCGCCGAAGCCGCAGTCCTGGAACAGCGGGACGGGTCCCACGTCGTGACGCTCACGGACGGCGCCACGATCTCCGCCCACACCGTCGTGGTGGCCACCGGCGCCCATTACCGGCGTCTGCCCGCGCCCGGCGTCGAACGGCTCGAAGGAGCCGGGGTCCACTACGCGGCCACCCTCTGGGAGGCGAGAAACTGCCGCATGGATCCCGTGGCCGTCGTGGGCGGCGGCAACCCCGCCGGCCAGGCCGCGCTGTTCCTGGCGCGTCAGTCGCCCGCAGTGCATTTGCTCGTACGTGGTGGCGACCTCACCCACAGCATGTCCCGCTACCTGATCGACCGGATAGAACGGCATCCCCGGATCGATGTGATGATGCACACCGAGGTCCGGGATGTCACCGGCAGCGACCGGGTCGAGTCCGTTCTCGTCCAGGACAACAGAACAGGCGAACGGCAGGTGCTGGCAGCGCGCGCCCTGTTCGTCTTCATCGGCGCGCGCCCCGCCAGTTCCTGGCTCGACGCGGCCGTCGACCGGGACCCGCACGGCTTCATCCGCACGGGCCGGGACGTGGTCGACGTCCCCGCGAACCTCTGGCGCCACCTCGCCCGTGCCCCGCTCGCCCTCGAGACCGGTCTCCCGGGACTCTTCGCTGTCGGCGACGTCCGCAGCGGCTCGGTCAAGCGGGTGGCCTCTGCGGTGGGCGAGGGCGCGATGGCGGTCCGCCAGGTGCACGAGCACCTCCGGGGGGTGGGCTCTCCGGGCATACGTCGACACGCGACGAGGGCCACGACGATCCGGAGGTGAACACCGTGGTGACGTTCATCCGGCTTGCCCTCCGGCAGGTGATCGGCAGCCGGGAGAGTCCGCGGTCACGGCGTCCGGGAGGCCTGGGCGGGCCGCTCTCCACCTGGCTGCACCGGGCCGGAGGCCGCACGGATGCTGCTGAGGGCTGCGGCAACCACAGCCTGCGGCGTGATGTCGAATTCCCGGTAGAGGCGCTGATAGTCGGCGGAGGCGCCGAAGTGCTCCAGACTGACGATGTGGCCCGCGTCGCCCACGATGTCGCGCCAGCCTTGACCGACGGCCGCCTCGACGCTCACACGGGCGCGCACAGCGGGTGGCAACACCGCGTTCCGATAGGCAGAGGGCTGGGCGTGGAACCACTCCCGGCACGGCATGGACACCACGCGTGCCTCGTACCCCTCGGCGGCCAGCAGGTCACGCGCCTGCAGGGCGATGTGCACCTCCGAGCCGGTCGCGACAAGGACGACGTCGGGCTGCCCGTCGGCGCAGTCCACGAGGACGTACGCGCCGCGGGCCGCTTCCTCGGCCGGGGCATGGGTGTCGGTGCCCCGTTCCAGGACGGGCAGCGGCTGCCGGGTGAGTACGAGACCGGCGGGCCTGTCCTGATGCTCGATGATGGTGCGCCAGCAGACGCTGGTCTCGTTCGCATCGGCCGGCCGTACGACGTCGAGGCCAGGAATCGCCCGTAGCGCGGCCAGGTGCTCGACGGGCTGATGGGTCGGCCCGTCCTCGCCCAACCCGATGGAGTCATGCGTCCAGACGTAGGTGGCCGGGAGCCGCATGAGCGCTGCCAGACGGACAGCCGGACGCATGTAGTCGCTGAAGACGAGGAATGTGCCGCCGTAGGGACGTGTCAGCCCCTGCAGCGCGATGCCGTTGAGGATTGCGGCCATGGCGTGCTCACGGATGCCGAAGTGCAATGTCCGCCCATAGGGATTGCCCTTCCATTCGGCCGTCTGCTTGGCGACCGGGATGAAGGAAGGTTCCCCCTTCATCGTGGTGTTGTTGCTCCCCGCAAGATCGGCGGACCCACCCCACAGTTCGGGCAGGACGGGCGCCAGCGCCGTCAGAACCTCGCCGGACGCCTTGCGGGTGGCCATTCCGGCAGGGTCGGCGGGGAAAGCCGGCAGCTTGTCGGCCCAGCCGTCGGGCAGACGCCGGTCGCGCAACCGGTCAAGCAGCGCGGCCCGGTCAGGATGGGCAGCGCGCCACCTCTCGTACACGCTGTCCCACTGGCAACGCGCAGCAGCACCCCGCTCCCGCACCTTCCTGACGTGGGCAAGGACTTCATCCTCCACGACGAAGCTCCGACCCGGGTCGAAGCCCAGCAAGGTCTTGGTGGCGGCGACCTCTTCGTCACCGAGCGCTGCACCATGGGCCTTTCCGGTGTTCTGCTTCGTGGGGGCGGGCCAGCCGATGACCGTACGCAGCACGATCATGGACGGCCGCGAAGCGTCCTGCTTGGCGGCCGTGATCGCCGCCGAGAGGGCGTCGACGTCCTCGACGTAGGAGCCCGTGAGTGTGAAGTCGACTGTCTGCACGTGCCATCCGTACGCGGAGTAGCGCGCGACGACATCCTCGCTGAACGAGATCTCGGTGTCGTCCTCGATCGAGATGTGGTTGGAGTCGTAGAAGACGACCAGATTGCCCAGTTCCTGGTGCCCGGCGAGCGAACTCGCCTCCGATGTGACTCCTTCCATGAGGTCGCCGTCCGAGGCGACGACGTACACGTGATGGTCGAATGGGCTCTCACCCGGCGGGGCGTCGGGATCCAGCAGCCCACGCTCGCGTCGTGCCGCCAGCGCCATCCCCACCGCGGCGGCCAGCCCCTGGCCCAGCGGGCCCGTGGTGACCTCCACACCCCGGGAGTGGCGGTATTCCGGATGCCCCGGTGTTGCGGAGCCCCAGGTACGGAGCTGCTCGAGATCCTGCAGCTCCAGTCCGTACCCGCTGAGGTACAGCTGGATGTACAGAGTGAGACTCGAGTGCCCGCAGGAGAGCACGAATCGATCGCGTCCCAGCCATTGGTCATCGGCAGGGTCGTGGCGCATGACCTGTTGGAACAGCAGATAGGCCAGCGGGGCCAGGCTCATCGCGGTTCCCGGATGACCGTTTCCCACCTTCTGGACCGCGTCAGCGGCCAGAACACGTACGGTGTCCACCGCTCGTACATCCAGCAGACCCCAGCCCACCGTGTCCGCGACCGGAAGTGCGAGCTTCGCATCACGACCCGCAATCATTCTGCCGGCTGCCTGTCGCTCATCCATGGCACTGCCTTTCTGGTTGCTTCGACGACCTTTTGGGCGCCTCGGTTTGCCCAGCGCCATACCGCTGGCCTGCGTATCCGCGCTTACGGGGAGGGAACGGCCCCGCCCCGGCCGCTTTCACCGGCGACCGACGTCGTGCGGCGGGACTCGTGATGGCCCCCGATGAGAGGGGAGAGGCAGCCGGTCGACCGATGCGCAGCGCCCGCAGGCTTGGATCCCGGTGAGCCGCGCCGACGCACAGGCCGTGCGCCCGCCCGCGGCCGCCGGGAACCACTCGAACCCCTGGCACGGGCTGAAGCGTCCCCGCTGCGGTCGCTGGTACGACCGCATGCGCTCACTGCTCCGAGCAGGGGCACCGGCAAGTCCGATGCGCAGTTGTCGGCCCCGCATCGGGCTCCCATCGCCGCTCTGCCGTGAAGCGTCATTATCAACAGGCGTCGCGCTGGCTGAATGCCGCGACATGCCGTTGACAGACGTCTCCCGACGGAAGGCCGGCGGACCGACGGGTCGGGCCGATGACTCCCTCGGACGCCGGAGCGCCGGCCCGACCGGCGGTGTGCGGGCCGACAGCGTCATCGTGCGCCGTTGGCGCATGGCTCCGGTGCGTGCCTGGCGCACGGTCTGCTGCGGCCACTTCCTTTCCTGATCGGTCGGCCGGTGCGAACCCGCACGGCCCAGCACCGTTGGCGTCGCACTCCGGCAGGTAATAGGACAGGGATAACGGTGGCACGGAGGAGTGGGCCGGAATGCAGATCGTTGTCGACCTCAATCGGTGCCAGGGCTACGCGCAGTGCGTGTTTCTCGCTCCTCAGGTGTTCGAACTGCATGGCGAGGAGGCCCTGATGTTCAGGCCGAGAGTGCCCGACGATCAGCATGAGCGCGTCCGGCGCGCGGCGGCGGCCTGTCCGGTACAGGCCATCCTGGTCGGCGAGCCGGCAGGCCTCGGCGCCTCGTGATCGGCGAGGGCCGGGTCGTCGTCGTCGGTGCGTCGCTGGCCGGTCTGCGCGCCGCCGAGACGCTGCGCGAGGGAGGCTTCGCCGGATCGCTGACCCTGGTCGGGGAGGAGCCGCACCCCCCGTACGACAGACCACCACTGTCCAAGCAGGTGCTGCTCGGGCGGGTGCGCGCGCAGGATGTCGCGCTGCCGAGCCGTCGTGCGGTGGACGCCCGGTGGAAGCTCGGTGTACGTGCCGTTGGGGTCGACCCGATCGAGAAGCGGGTGATCCTCGCCGACGGTGAACAACTCGCCTACGACCGGCTGCTGATCGCCACCGGAACCCGGGCCCGACCCTGGCCGAACGCCGACGAAGCCCGTCTGGACGGCGTACTCACCCTGCGTACGAACGACGATGCGGCCCGCCTCGCCGAACGTCTCGACGCCGGACCGCGCCGGGTGCTGGTGATCGGCGCCGGATTCATCGGCTCGGAGATCGCCTCCGCCTGCCGGGAGCGCGGTCTCGACGTAACCGTCGCCGAACGCGGACCCTCGCCCCTCGTCGGCGCGCTCGGCGGGACACTCGGAACCTATGCCGGGAAGCTGCAACGCGCGCACGGAGTCGACCTCCGCTGCGGCGTGACCGTCACCGCGCTGAAGGGCCGCAACGGCCGGCTCACCGGCGCCGAATTCTCCGACGGCGGCCGGATCGACGCCGATGTCGCCGTGGTCGCCCTGGGCGCCCTCCGCAACACCGAATGGCTTGACGGATCAGGCCTGGCCGCGGGCCCCCGTGGCGTCGCGTGCGACGCGGGGTGCCGAGCTTTCGACATGTACGGGATCGTCACCGACGATGTCTTCGTCGCCGGAGACGTGGCACGCTTCCCGCACCCGCTCTTCGAGTACCAGATGCTGTCCCTCGAACACTGGGGCAATGCCGTTGCGCAGGCCGAGGTGGCGGCCCACAACATGATCAGCCCGGGCCCACGCAGGCGCCCGCACCTGACCGTTCCCGCCTTCTGGTCGAGCCAGTTCGGTCTGAACATCAAGTCCGTGGGAGTGCCGACCTTCTCCGACCAAGTGGTCATTGCCCAGGGCTCGTTGCGCGAGGGCCGCTTCGTCGCCGTCTACGGATACCGGGGGCGCATCACCGCGGCGGTCAGTGTGAACCGCGCCAAGTGGCTGGAGTACTACCAGTACCTCATCGAGACGGCGGCACCGTTTCCCCCCGCGCCCGGTGCCGCCGACCGGCCCGGTTCGTCCGATCCCGTCCCCTCCGACGTGCCGTCCCCGCAGTTGCTCTCGCACGGCCCGACCGTGGCTCTCACCGGTCATCTGCCCGACAGGCACCTGACGCTGGTGCGCAACGAACCGTTCCCGACCGCCACCCACCGTCGATGAGGAGCCCCACGCATGCCCCCGGACACTCTCTTTGAGCGCATCACCGATTACGCGAACCGCGCCGACCCGTATCCGCTCTACGCGGAACTGCGCGAGAGCGGGGTGGTACGACAGGGCGACGGCAGCTACCTGGTGGGCACCTACCACGAGATCGCCGCTCTGCTTCATGACCCACGGATCAGTTCGGACCTCCGTAACCGTAAGGACCCGGACCCGGACGTGGCGCTGGCCACGACGGACGAACTGCCGCCGGCCTTCATCAGAGTCGACGACCCCGAACACGACCGGCTCCGCCGCCTCGCCATGCGCCCCTTCGGTCCGCCGCACTCCCCGGGACGGATCGACGCCCTGCACGAGGACATCACCCGCATCGCCGAGGAACTGATCCGCTCGTTCCAGGACAAGGACCGGATCGACCTCGTCGACGATTTCGCCTACCCGCTCCCCGTCACCGTGATCTGTCGGCTCCTGGGCGTGCCCCAGGAGGATGTGCCCCGTGTCCGCGCCTGGACGAACGCGATCATCGCCGGTTTCGACCCCACGCCCGGGGACGACCCGGAGCAGCGCCGGCGGTCGGCCGAGGAGGCGCGGATGGCGATGGCGCACTATCTGGGCGCACTCGCCGAAGAGCGGCGCGGCCACCCGTCCGGGGACCTGCTCTCCGCCCTTGCCAATGACGAAGGCCCCGAAGGGCGCCTCACGCATCCGGAACTGATGGCCACAGCGGTACTGCTGCTCATCGCCGGTCACGAGACGACCGTCAACCTGATCGCCAACGGCATGCTCACCCTGCTGCGCCATCCCGACATCCTGGAGCGACTGCGCGCCGCGCCCGAACTCATGCCGAGGGCGGTGGAGGAAATGCTGCGCTACGAGCCCCCTGTCCACTTTCTGCCACATCGCTCGCCGCTCACCGATATCGACGTCGGGGGCATCACCATTTCCAAGGGCGCACCCCTGATCCTCGTGCTGGCGTCCGGCAACCGGGACCCCCTGAGATTCCATGACCCCGACCGGTTCGACCCGATGCGCGAGGACAACCAGCACTTCGGCTTCGGCAGCGGTATCCACAACTGCTTCGGTGCCCCGCTTGCCCGTATCGAGGCGCAGATCGCGCTCGACGCGCTCCTCCGCCACCTCGACGACCCCCGTTTGGTCGAGGACCCGCCTCCGTACCGGCGAAGCCCCGTGCTGCGAGGTCCCCGCCATCTCCTGGTCGAGCGCGCCGCACGAGTTTAGACCGACCGATCACCGATGGGGGATTGCCCGATCGGTGCGTCGGGTTCGGCCTCGTACTACCCGGAACCATCTCGCCTCCGCGACGTCCGGCAGGGGCCAGTGATGTGCAGAGCGAGGCTGCGGGCCGAGGTCCGTAACCGAAGAGGCGGTCACCGGAAGATCCGATGACCGCCTCAGACATGTGGGGGATGCTGGTGCCCCTCTCGGCAATGGTTTCCCCGTCGTGGGGCAAACATTGCCGGTCACGCCCTAGTCGCAGGTACCCGCGAACGTCCCGCGCGTCACCACGTCCGTGGCAGCTGCCGTGGTGTCCAGCCAGACGATGCGCTGTCCGTCACCGAGCGACGGGGCCAGCTGCGAACCGGAGGAGCAGGAGGCGAGGCTGAAGTTGTTCAGCCCGGCCAGCACGTCCGCCGTCGTGGAGACCTTCACCTTGGTCGGGCCGTTCCAGGCGCCGAGGGCGCCCCAGATGTCGTACGTCGAGTAGGCGAAGTACTCGTCGCTGACCGAGAACTGGGCGACGTACAGACTCTTCGGGTAGGTCAGGTTCTTCATCTGGGTCACGTCGGCGGCCGGCGTCGATCCGATGGTGGTGCTCGGGATCAGGAACCCGCCGCTGGTGCGGTAGAAGACGCGGTCCGAGGTGAGCTGGATGTCGGAGATCCAGTTGAACAGGAAGCCGGTGATCCGCTTGCTCTGGGTCTTCCCCGTGGCGATGTCGTAGACGTACAGGTACGTCCCGTCGCCGCCGGCCCAGGCGATGGTGCCGTTCTTCATGGCGAGGCGCGAGGCCTTGGTGCCGGCATCGGGCGTCACGTTGACCGTGGTGCCGTCGGCCCTCAGGAGCATGACGTCCTGCTCGCCGTCGGCAGTGGTGCTGATGTAGGCGAGGGCGCCGTTCTCCGTGACCGGCTCGGTCTCGTCGGCGTCCGGGGTGTCGACCAGCTTCTTGACCGCGCCCTGACCCTTGTCGCCGGCCTGGTAGATGCCGACTCCGGCGGCGGAGATCCGGGTGAAGACGACACGCTCGTCGTCGAGGGACGGGTCCATGAGGTAGGCGTCCGACTGCGCCAGCTCGTGCTGGGGCTCCTTGCCGAATCGTCCGACCGTGATGCCGAAGGCGGCGCCGCCCTGATCCCAGGCGATCGCGTCACCGTGGCCGGCCACTTGATCGCCCGCATTGCCTTCCGGGTGATATTCCTGCTGCGGACGGGTGTCGGAAACCACAGCCGCCGAGCTGGGTGCACAGGCTGTTCGACCAGGATGAGCCGGCTCTCACCGCAGGCCCGGCCGATCCCCATCAGAAAGGAAATTTCCATGGATGAGCAGGATGAGCGCTTCGACGTCGTCGTACTCGGAGCAGGCCCAGGCGGATATGTCGCCGCCATTCGCGCCGCCCAGTTGGGCAAGCGCGTCGCCGTCGTCGAGGCCAAATACTGGGGCGGCGTCTGTCTGAACGTCGGTTGCATCCCCAGCAAGGCCTTGCTGCGCAACGCCGAACTGGCACACATTGTCACACGCGAGTCCAAGACCTTCGGTATCAAGGTCGAAGGGCAGGTGTCCTTCGACTACGGCGAGGCGTTCCGGCGCAGTCGCCGTGTCGCGGACGGCCGGGTCAAGGGCGTCCACTACCTGATGAAGAAGAACGGGATCACAGAGATCAGCGGCCGTGGCACGTTTGTGGACTCGCACACGCTCGACGTGGCCCTCTTCGACGGCTCGACCCAGACGATCAGCTTCGACCACTGCATCATCGCCGCCGGAGCGACTCCGACGCTGCTGCCGGGGACCCGCCGCACCTCACGCGTGGTGACGTACGAAGAGCAGATCCTTGCCGAGGACCTGCCGCAGTCCATTCTGATCGCGGGCGCCGGTGCCATCGGCGTCGAATTCGCGTATGTCTTGCACAACTACGGCGTGAAGGTCACCGTCGTTGAGTTCCTGGACCGGATGGCGCCGCTCGAGGACGCGGACGTCTCCGCCGAACTGGCCCGGCAATACAGGAAGTTGGGTATCGGCGTACTCACCTCCACCCGCGTCGATTCGATCGACGAGTCCGGCCCGCAGGTCCGCGTCACGGTCACCGGCAAGGACGGCGCCCAGCAGGTCCTGGAGGCCGACAAGGTTCTGCAGGCGATCGGCTTCACACCGAACGTCACCGACTACGGTCTGGAGAGCACGGGCGTACGCATCACCGAGCGCGGCGCGATCGATGTCGACGGCCGCTGCCGCACATCCGTTCCGCACATCTACGCGATCGGCGACGTCACCGCGAAGCTGATGCTCGCGCACGCCGCCGAGGCGATGGGCGTGGTCGCGGCCGAGACCATCGCGGGAGCCGAGACCATGGAGCTCGACTACCCGATGATCCCGCGCGCCACCTACTGTCAGCCGCAGATCGCGAGCTTCGGCTGGACCGAGGAGCAGGCGCGCGAGAAGGGCTTCGACGTCAAGGTGGCCAAGTTCCCCTTCACCGCGAACGGCAAGGCGCACGGACTGGGCGACACGACCGGCTTCGTGAAGCTGATCAGCGATGCGAAGTACGGCGAGATCATCGGCGCCCACCTCGTCGGCCCGGACGTCACCGAACTACTGCCGGAGCTCACCTTGGCTCAGCAGTGGGACCTGACGGTCCACGAGGTCGCTCGCAACATCCACGCCCACCCGACGCTCGGCGAGGCGGTCAAGGAGGCCGTGCACGGACTTGCCGGGCACATGATCAACATGTGAGCACGCGGCGCCCCACGTTTGCCCCCGGACTCCGTCGGCTCCGTCCCCGGGGGCCGGGGCAGGCCCTGCTTGCGTTCCCCTACGCGTTCAGACGTGTCCGGCGGCCCGTGATGCCGCAGGAGCTGAACGCAGCGAGGCACCCGGCGATGAGCGTCGCACCGGCGAAACCAGTTGACGGGTAGGGCACCCCACCCGATGTCCATCATCCTGTCTCGGCTCACAGGCCGGTCCGGGAGGACGGACGTCAGCGGGCGACGAGCAGGGCAACGCCGAGGACGCCGGTCATCACGCCGATGCCGGCCGTGACGGCCAGCAGACAGCGTGTTCTGAGAAATCGGTAGCGGGTCGCGTACTCGATGACGAGTTCGGCCGACCGGGCGGAGACCCGGGCGTCGATCGCCCGCGAAGCGGCAGCCCAGTCGGCAGCGAAGACACGTTCGACGTCGGCCCGCTGAGCATCCGTCAGCCAGGGCAGCCGCTCAGCGAAGCGGACGGCCCGGCGGCGCGCCTCTTCGACCTCCGCACTCGACAGGAGGTAGTCGCCGAGCCGAGCGAGCGGGCCGTCGTCCTCCCTATCAGCCCCTACGAACACGCTGTCCTCCGGCACGTGTCCTCACTCCTGCTCGTCCCCCGCCGCCGCTGTCGCCGGGGCGGCCCGGTGTCTGCCGATCTCCTCGATGGAACTGATCTCCGGGTGATGGAGGTCGAATGCCGGGGATTCGGAGCGGATCCGCGGCAGCGTGAGGAAGTTGTGCCGCGGCGGCGGGCAGGAGGTCGCCCACTCCAGCGAACGGCCATAGCCCCACGGGTCGTCGACGCCGACCGGCTTGCCGTACTTGGCGGTCTTCCACACGTTGTAGAAGAACGGCAGCATCGACAGTCCGAGGAGGAACGAGGAGATGGACGAGACCGTGTTCAGCAAGGTGAAGCCGTCGGCGGCGAGGTAATCCGCGTAACGACGCGGCATGCCCTCCGCGCCGAGCCAGTGCTGCACCAGGAACGTGCCGTGGAAGCCCACGAACAGCGTCCAGAACGTGATCTTGCCGAGCCGCTCGTCCAGCATCTTGCCGGTGAACTTCGGCCACCAGAAATGGAATCCGGCGAACATCGCGAAGACCACGGTACCGAAGACGACGTAGTGGAAGTGCGCGACGACGAAGTAGGAGTCCGAGACGTGGAAGTCCATCGGCGGTGAGGCCAGGATGGCGCCGGTCAGACCACCGAAGAGGAACGTGACGAGAAAGCCGACCGTCCAGAGCATCGGTGTCTCGAAGGAGGCTGAACCTCCCCACATCGTGCCGATCCAGTTGAAGAACTTCACACCGGTCGGTACCGCGATGAGGAATGTCATGAACGAGAAGAACGGCAACAGCACACCGCCGGTGACGTACATGTGGTGCGCCCACACAGTAATCGACAGGCCCGCGATGGCGATCGTCGCGGAGATCAGACCGACATAACCGAAGATCGGTTTGCGGCTGAAGACGGGAATGATTTCGGAAGCGATTCCGAAGAACGGCAAGGCGATGATGTACACCTCTGGATGTCCGAAGAACCAGAAGAGGTGTTGCCAGAGCAGTGCGCCGCCATTGGCCGCGTCGAACACATGCGCACCGAACTTGCGGTCCGCCTCCAGCGCGAAGAGCGCGGCGGCGAGCACCGGGAAGGCCAGCAGGACCAGCACGGCGGTCAGCAGGACGTTCCACACGAAGATCGGCATCCGGAACATCGTCATGCCGGGTGCGCGCATGCAGACGATCGTGGTGATGAAGTTGACCGAACCGAGGATCGTGCCGAATCCGGAGAAGGCCAGGCCCATGATCCACAGGTCGCCGCCGACGCCCGGCGACCGGACGGCGTCCGTGAGCGGGGAGTAGGCGAACCAGCCGAAGTCCGCCGCACCCTGCGGGGTGATGAAACCGCTGACGGCGATGATCGAGCCGAAGAGGTACAGCCAGTAGGCGAACATGTTCAGCCGCGGGAACGCCACGTCGGGCGCGCCGATCTGCAGCGGCATGATCCAGTTCGCGAACCCGGCGAACAGCGGCGTCGCGAACATCAGCAGCATGACCGTGCCGTGCATCGTGAACAACTGGTTGAACTGCTCGTTCGACAGGATCTGCGTGCCGGGGCGGGCCAGCTCGGCGCGCATGAGGAGCGCCAGCACACCGCCGATGACGAAGAACGCGAACGACGTGACCAGGTACATCGTGCCGATCGTCTTGTGATCGGTGGTAGTCGCCCATTTCACGACGATGCTGCCCGGCCGCTTTTGCTTTGCCGGCAGTTCGTCCTCGTATGAATCGTCGGAATCAGCCGGTCCGACGGTGACCCTGTTCGCCACTTCAACGCTCCTTCGGCCGACGGCATACCGGCCACGCGGGAACTGTAGGCGAGAGGCTCCCGGCTGGCGAAGTGAGCCGCTGGGCATTCGGCCGATCGGAGTAGAGATCAGGGCCGCACGCAGGGTGATTGCGATTTCATATGCCCAAGGCTGGAGCGAACACAAGGGAATTGTTTTCCTGTTGAGACCGACCGGCACATAGGTCGGTGTCCTGCGCGGCGGCGGCGACCGCGGCGGTGAGTTCCTCCCGGGTGCGGCCGGGCTGCCCGGCCAGTTCCAGTTCAGCCTTCAGGGTGGTCAGCGGGGTGCGTAGTTCGTGGCCCACGTCGGCGGCGAAGCCCCGCCGGCGGGTGAACCCGACCGTGTTCCGGGTTGCCGCCCGCACCTGCTCGTCATCGGCCGGCGGACGCCTGCCCGCACCGTCGGCGAAGGCGAGGAGCTTGCCGTCGGGCGCGAGAACCTGGGCGACCCGCTCCGCCCCCCTCGGTCACCGAGGGGGTGCCGCACCGGGTGGGGATCACCACGGGCGCTGACCCGAGTGCCCGATTCGGCTCGTCCGCGGGCGCGTGCCGGGGGACGATCGGCGGTGACGGTGTCGCGGCGGGAACACTTGGCGGATCACATGGAGCGGGCCGAGAGGCAGGACGACGGGGTGCCCGGCCGTCTGGAGCGCAGGCATTTCCTTGCTGCTGGCGCGGCTGGTGCGATGGCGGCCGGCTGCCGCTCCTCCGTTGCGAAAGGGCCCCGCACCGAGACCAGCCCGCCCGGTGCCACCCGGTCCACCGGGGACGGTGAGCGGACCCGCGCGGGAAACCCCGACTGGCGTATCCGATCGGAGGGAACGCCCGAGGCCGTCCAGGGATACACCGACAGAGTCAGCGTGCTGCCGGGCGAGGAGTTCGGTCTGTCCGTCTCCACGACCGCTTCTGGTTTCCGGGTCTCGGCTTACCGGGTCGGCTGGTACGGGGGAAACCAGGCGCGCCTGGTGTGGCGTTCACGCCGTATCGCCGGCTCGGTCCAGGCCCGGCCCCGGCTGCTGGAGGTCACACGCACCGTGCGGGCCGACTGGAAGCGCACGCTCGGCGTACGTACCGACGGCTGGCCGGAGGGTGCGTACCTGCTCCGGCTGGAGGCAGACAACGGCCATCAGCGCTATGTGCCGTTGATCGTCCGTTCGGCGTCCGGCGCGGGCAGGACAGTGGTGATGCACGCGGCGTCGACCTGGCAGGCGTACAACGCCTGGGGCGGGTACAGCCTCTATCAGGGCGAGGACGGCGCGTACGCGACACGGTCGCTCGCTGTCAGCTTCGACCGGCCCTATGACCGCAGCGGCGCCGAGAAGTTCATGGTCTACGAGAGGGCGGTAGTCGTTCTCGCGGAGCGGCTGGGAATTCCGCTCGCCTACACCACGGGGGTGGACGTCCACCGCGAGCCCGGCGTGCTTCAGGGCGCCCGTGCGGCGCTCTCCCTGGGCCACGACGAGTACTGGAGCCCACAGCAACGGGACCACGTGACCCGGGCGCGTGACTCCGGTACCAATGTGGCCTTCCTCGGCGCCAACGCCTGCTTCCGCCGGATCAGGCTGGAGGGGGGACCCACCGGCGACGCACGCACGGTGGTCTGTTACAAATCGGACTACCGAGCAGACCCGTACCTCGCTGACCATCCGGCCCTGCCGACACATGACTTCCGACAGCCGCCCGGAGCCGACCCCGAATCCTCCCTCACCGGCGTCCTTTACGAGGGCTATCCGGTCGACGCCCCGTATGTGGTCCACGCCGATGACCACTGGCTCTTCGAAGGGACCGGGGTCAGACGCGGAGACTCCTTCGACCACCTGGTCGGGGTGGAGTACGACCGGGTCACGCCGGGGATGCCCACCCCGGCGCCGCTTGAGGTCGTTGCGCACTCCCCACTCTTCTACAAGGGCACGCCAAGCCATTCCGACTCCGCGTACTACACCGTGCCGAGCGGATCGGGCGTCTTCGCTTCCGGGACGATGCGATGGGTCGAGGCCCTCATGGCCGGAACTCGGGACAACGGACGCAACCATGGAATGGACGCGCGCACCGGGCGGTTCGTCACCCGCACGACGGAGAACCTGATCCGAGCGTTCGCGGAGGGTCCGTGCGGCAGGAACAGGCCGAAGCCCCGGAACAACGTGAGCACTCTCTACCCGCCGCCGCCCCCCTGAACTTCTCCGCCGTCTCCGAAGACGTTCCGCAGACGTTCGTTGTCCTCCGCATCCGGGACATGGCGTCGAACGAGCGGCCCCGGCGAGAGCAGCGCGGCAGCGGCTGTGACAGTGGGGCGCACGCCGATGCAGGATGCCGAGGGCGCAGGCGAGCAGTGCAGCCACAGGCCGGGACAGGGCCCGAGCGCCCCGTCCGGATACTCGCCCTGCGGTCTCCGGCACCGCCGAGAACGTCATCGCGGCCATCCGTCCTGCGCAAGCCGAGCTCTCGAACCGCCACGGACTGACCCGCTTGGCCACCGCCCGCCGACTCGCCCGGGGACGGCAGCACACCGGCGCGTCGGAGCCCCCGCGCCCGGGGCGGCCGGGCCGGGATGACACGGGCCGACCGTTCCTGGCGTCAACACGACGTTCCTCAATTTCTCGCGTTCGACGTAAAAAGGTGGAAAAGCGGGTAACCAGCGCAGCGCGTACGGCATCCTCCCAGGCGTGATGAGCCTGACGGGGACACCGTTCTTCTTGGCCACGATCGCGCTGGCCGTGGCCACCGTGCTGCTGCCCCTGCTGCTGTGGGGTCGGGTACGGGGCCCCGCCCTGGTGCGCGGCGCGGCGCGCCTGGCGATGGTCGTCCTTGCCCAGGCGTCGGCCGTGCTGAGCGTCTTCGTGATGGTCAACAACGAAAACGGCCTGTATGACAGCTGGGCCGACCTGCTCGGCACCGGACAACACATCGTTGCCGCGCCGGACCTCGGGCGTGACGGACTAGGTGACCACAAACGACCGGCGAACGAGCCGAAGGTCGTCCAGGACTTCAGTCCGGTGCATGACGCCCGCATGGGCCCGGGTGTCCGCGTCACCCGGCTGAGCGGTCGGGTGTCGGGGGTGCGCGGCGAGGTGTACGTATGGCTGCCGCCCCAGTACAACCAACCTGCCTCGCGGCACCGGAAGTTCCCGGTGGTCGAGCTCCTCGGCGGCTTCCCCGGATCGGCGAAGGCGTGGTTCAGCGGCTTGCGGGTGCAGTCGCAGCTGGAGGCCCGGATGCGGAGCGGGGAGATCGCCCCGTTCATCCTTGTGGAGCCGCGCACGAATCTGCTGGCAGGCCAGGACACCGGGTGCGCCAACGTGCCGGGTGTCGTGGACGCCGAATCGTGGCTGAGTGTGGACGTCCGGCAGATGGTGATCGACACCTTCCGCGTGCAGAGGCGTGCGCGTGGCTGGGCGGTGGCCGGGTACTCGGCCGGGGCACACTGCGCCGTGAAGATGGCGCTCGCCCACCCCGACCGGTACCGGGCCGCCGTGGGCCTCTCCGGCTACAACGACCCGGCCGCCGAGCCGGTCTCCCTCACGGCCGGTGACCCGGAGCTGCGGCGGGTCAACAATCCGCTGTGGATCCTGCGCCACGCCACCACCCCGCCGCGCGTCGCGCTGTACCTCTCGGGCCGGCGCAACGACGGCTACCGTGACGGCCTCGCGCTGCGGCGGGCGGCAGCACCCCCGACGCGGGTGGTGGTGGTCGAGGCGCGCGGGCCGCACACAATCGGGGTGTGGAAACGCCAAGTGCCGCAGGTCTTCCGCTGGCTGACGGCCGAAATGTCGTCCCCACGCGGGCCGGGTCGCTCCCGCGAGGCGCATGTGACCGATGGCGGCGAGCCGGACCGGGGCGCCTCGGTCCGGCTCGCCGATCAACTGCGGTGAGGACGCCGTCGTGGGCTGCGGTCAGCTCGGTGAGTGCCGCGGCGACGACGGAGATCCAGCACTGTGGCATTGAACCTGCGAGCCGAGCCAGGGCACAGCTCGGCGCGCTACCGCTCGTCGGCCCCGAAGAGGAGGACGCGTGAGAGGCGCGCCGTGTCGGCCCGCCGTCAGCGGCGGGTGCGTCGCAGCCGGCGGCCGAGGAGGACGGCCCCTGTGCCGGCGGCCAGGGACGCTCCCGTGAAACCAGCGAGGGCGGCCTTGGCACGGACACCATTCGCGGACCCGGCAGCTGCCCGGGACGGCCGGGCGGAGGACGGAGTTCCGGCCGCCTGGAGGATCAGGTCGGCGACCGCCGCGGGATGGGCGATCAAGGACACGTGGGAGGAGTTGATCTCGACCGTGTGCGAACCGGCTCGCTTCGCCTGGAAGCGTTCCTGATCCGGGCTGATGGTCTTGTCCTGCCGGCCGACGAGCGCCCAGGACGGGATGTGCTTCCAGGCCGCGACCTTGGCCTTCTCGGAGAACGCGGTTGTAGCGGCGGGCCGCTGGGTGGCCCCCAGCAGATTCGCCTCGCTCACCGGCAGGTCGGCGGCGAAGACCTGGTGAACCTTGTCGCGCTTGAGGTACAGGTCGGTCCCGCTGCGGCCGCTCTCCTGGTACGGGACGGACCTGGTGGCGGTGCCCAGTTCAGTGGGGAACCGCGCGGCCAGCGACATGCCGCTCTCGCCCACGTCGGGCATCAGCGCCGACACGTACACGAGCGACTTCACCCTGGGGTTGCCGGCCGCGGCCGAGCTGATCACGGAGCCGCCGTAGGAGTGGCCCAATGCCGCACTCAGGATGCGCTCGGCCTACCGTCCGACGTGCTCGCCACCTGGGCTCCCGCCCGTATGGTCACCACCACCTCGATCGTCCGGGCCTATACGCCGGACCAGCACCACCGCGTCCCTTGCGAGCCACAACAGCGCGCTCAGCCGGCGGCAGTGCCGAACCACCTGGGCAGCTGGCTGAGCAGATCCCGCTGATCGTCACCGACCCACGCCACGTGGCCGTCCGGCCGCAGCAGCGCCGCGGGCACGTCCAGTTCCTCGCTGACGTCGACGACGTGGTCGACCCGATCTGCCCAGCCCGCCACCGAGAGCCGGCCGGTCTGGTCGAGCAGGAGTCCGCGGCCGCTGTGCATCAGCTCGTAGAGGCGACCGTGCTTCAGACCCACGTCCCGCATCCTTCGGCCGAGCCGTTCATGCCCCTCGCCGAAGTCGTAGCGGACCCCGATCGCCGTGATTTTCTCGACCAGGTACCGGTTCACCTCGTCGAAGTCCATCAGCTCCGACATCAGCCGGCGTACTGCCCGGGGACCCGGCTCGGTGGACATCAGCTGCATCTGCGCGCGGGTGTTGTCCAGCACGTCGGCGGCTACCGGGTGCCGTTCGGTGTGGTAGCTGTCAAGGAGACCCTCGGGCGCCCAGCCGTTGACCGCGGCAGCCAGTTTCCAGCCGAGGTTGAACGCGTCCTGGACGCCGAGATTGAGGCCCTGCCCGCCGGTCGGCGGGTGGATGTGCGCCGCGTCGCCGGCCAGCAGCACTCGGTCGACCCGGTAGCGCTCGGCCTGCCGGGTGGCGTTGCCGAAGCGGGAGAGCCAGCGCGGTGAGTGCGCGCCGAAGTCGGTGTCGGCGTACGCCCGCAGCTGCTGCTTGAACTCATCGAGAGTCGGCGCGGCCGTACGGTCCTCGGCCACCCCCTCGGCAGGCACGATGACGCGGTACGTACCGTCGCCCTGGGGCATGGCGCCGAACCGCGTCTGGGTCTTGCGGACTTCGGCCACCACGGCGGCCAGCTCCTCCGGCGACACGGTCAGCTTCATTTCACCCAGCAGCGTCTCGACCGTGGAGGGCTCACCGGGGAACCGGATGTCGAGGAGCTTGCGCACCGTGCTGCGGCCGCCGTCGCAGCCGACGAGGTAGCGCGAGCGAAGCTGCGCGCCGTCGGCCAGCTCGACGGTCACCCCGTGCTCGTCCTGGCTCAGCCCGACCAGTTCGCAGCACCGCCGGATCTCGGCGCCGAGTTCGGTGGCGTGCTCGGTCAGCAGGCGTTCGGTGACCTGTTGCGGGATGGCGAGGACGTACGAGTGTGCCGTGTCCAGCCGCTCGGGCCACGTCTGGCCGAGGCCGGCGAAGAAGCCGCCGACCGTGACCTTCTTGCCGAGCGAAAGGAACCGCTCCAGCAGACCGCGCTGGTCCATCACCTCGACACTTCGCGCGTGCAGACCCTGCGCACGGGACTGCACGGTCGGCTCCGCCTCCTTGTCCAGCACGAGCACACGCACGCCGTGCAGCCGCAACTCGCCGGCCAGCATCAAGCCGGTCGGCCCGCCGCCGGCAATGATCACGTCAATCATGAAAAACCCCCATGTCAACAAGCTTGCATGTCGCCAGCTGCTCCGCGCAGTCCGGCGGCGCGCACCCGCACTTCTGGCGCCGAGCGTCCGCGACCGCCCCGTGAGTCCCACCGACGGTTCGACCTCCCGCGAGACCCATACGCCGCCAAAGGCGCGCGCATTTCGCGAATCCCTGATTGAGAGGGCGCGCGGATAGGTGGGGCGGCGTCGCGTGCCGATGGGCGGCGCCCGGCGGCGTTGTCGTCGGTCGACGACTCCCCCATAGCCCGAAAGGCATGGGAGGGGCCCCCTCCGCGTCGCCTCCCTCCTCCGCCTTGCCAGGCTT
>NZ_JBFBCG010000046.1:0-65643 GCF_040683105.1 Streptomyces sp. NPDC051020
GTGATGCAGCCGTCCTCCCCACGGGCGGAGTACGACCGCTCGTTGATGAAGATCCGGCCCTCCCGGTGGTGACGGCGCTCCTTGCCACGCTCGTTACCACGCTCGTTGCCGCCGTAGCCGCCGTAGCCGCCTCCCTCGTTCCCCTTCCCGAACCCGTTCCCGTTCCCGAACCCGTTCCCGTTCCCGTTCCCGAACCCGTTCCCGTTCCCGTTCCCGAACCCGTTCCCGTTCCCGTTCCCGAACCCGTTCCCGTTCCCGTTCCCGTTCCCGTTCCCGTTGCCGTTGCCGTTTCCGTTTCCGTTTCCGTTGCCGTTTCCGTTGCCCTTCCCGCCGTCACCACTAAGCGGAGCAGCCTGCTGAACGGACGCAGCAGCCGGAGCCGAGCCGGCAGCCGAGGCATACGTAATGCCAGTAGTAGCCAGAACCGCTGCGCCTACTGCGGCAGCGGTCACGGCGACGGTACGCGTCTTCATGTCACTTCTCCCTTGTCTCTGAGGGGCAGCCGGGCAACCGGCCTGCAATGAACGTACTTATGGCGCCTTTAGCTGTCATATCGGATGTATCAGCAGGGGGCCGACCGGGTGTACGAACGAGCCGCACCGCACGCCGATCGACACATGACACACCGTCAATCGGTATGAAAGTAAGCTTATTTGGTGCACGATTAGGCCTTCTGGGCGACTTGATGACGCCCGATCACCCTCTCGGCAGCATCAACGCCGGATCCCGCACCCCCACAACCCCCTCCCCCACCGCCCTGAACAGCCGGCATCGGCATCCGCCCACCGCCCCGGCCGCCACAGATACCCACCACACCTCTTCTCGCGGACCAAGCCGGCATCGGCATGTCGCGCAGGCCTGCGGTCGCCCCCACGGCCCGGGCCGTCGAGCGAAACAGTCACTGGCCCGACCTGACGGCACAGCTCGGCCGGGCCATCGGCCAAGCACCCGGCGGATCCATCGCCCGCAAGTGGTCACGTCGCTTCGAGCGCGCGTGTCTCTTACATCCCCTCTGCGGCAATGTGCTAGACAACTGCAGTAATCCGGTGCCCCACGCCGGACCCGCGGGACGGCCCTGATACCACGCCGATGGTGTCAGGGCCGTCGACGTTCGGGAGATCGCGGTCACCAAGACCGTGACCTGCCGGGCTGGTGTGGTCGAGTCGCTGCAGGCAGTAGTCGAACGCGGCAACGCTGCAGGCGCGGGTGCAGAAGGCAGCTCACGAGGCGGTCAGAAGTGGGCGGAGAAGGGTGGAGCTGCTGGCTGAGGACGATGTCCATAGGGTGAGGACGGCGGCTCTGGAGCTGTTGGCGGCGAGACACCATCATCGCTGCGGCTGCTGCCCCCTCATTGATACCTGTCGACCTTTCCCTCGCGGTCCGCCGACGCCCCCGGCAACACCTCGGACGGGAAACGGCCCAGATTCCGGGCTCGGATCTGCCTCTGTCGGCCGGTGGGGGGACGATGGACACACTGGAAGGTATACAGGGAAGCCACGGCGGCGAGGCGGTTCGCGCGGGCGGTGTGGGCCTCTGAGGGGAAGGAGGGTCCGGCCGTGACTGAGGCCGACGGCCTGCTGGGCAACACTGACCCGGGGGCGGCTGATCCTTCGGCCGCGCCGGGCAGGCTGCTCGACGTGCTGGGTGTGGCTGCGGTGGTCCTGAACGCCGAGGGCCGGATCGCTCTGTGGAGCCCGCAGGCCGAGGAACTGTTCGGCTACACCGCCAGGGAGGCACTGGGCCGCAGCGCGATGTACCTGCTCGTCGAGGAACGGCATCGGGAACGGGTAACGTCCCCGTTCGCGCAGGTCATGGCGGGCTGCGGAGCTTGGGCCGGCGTATTCCCGGTGCGCCACAAGGACGGCAGCACCCGGTTGGTCGAATTCCGCAACATGCGTCTTGAGGACGAGCACGGCCATCTCTACGCGCTGGGCATCGCTTCCGACCACGCCACGCTGCAACGCGTGGAGCGGGATCTGGCCTTGTCCGTGCGATTGGTGTCGCAATCCCCGATGGGCCTTGCGGTCATGGACTCCGACCTGCGGTACGTGCTGGTCAACCCGGCGCTGGAGCGCATCAACGGCCTGCCCGCCGAGCAGCACCTGGGCCGGCGCGTCGGCGAGGTGCTGCCGTTCCTGGACGCCGACGCCACCACATCGGCGATGCGCCGCGTGCTCGCGGACGGCGTTCCTCGGCTGAACCAGTTCACTACCGGCCGCACCGCGGCCGACCCCGACACGGAGCACGCCTGGCGTGTGTCGTTCTACCGGCTGGAGGACGCTTCCGGGCAGGTGATCGGCCTGGCCACCTCGGTCGTGGACGTCACCGAGCAGTTGAGGGCGGCTGCCACCGCCGTCCGGACTCGGCGGCGCCTGGCCCTGATCGCCGACGCGTCTGCGCGGATCGGCACCTCCTTCGACCTTGAGGTCACCGCCCGGGAGCTGGCGGACATAGTCGTGCCGGAGTTCGCCGACATAGTCGCCGTCGACGTCCTCGACTCCGTGCTGGGGGGCACGCAACCCCACGTCGCCGGCGACAATGCGTCGTTTCGTGCGCTCGCGGTGAAGACCGCCTACCCCACGCCGGCAGTCCGGGCCGCCGACCCGGTCGGCGAGCTGGCGAGTTACGACGCCACCCGGCTGGTCACCCAGTGCGCGAGATCCGCCCGACCCGTCCTGGTGTCCCATGTGGAGGAGAGCGACTTTGCCCGTATCGCCCGCGACGCGCACGCCGCCACCGTGCTGAATGAGGCGGGCCTGCACTCCTATCTGGCGGTGCCGCTGATCGCCCGCGGTGAGGTCCTCGGCGTCCTGGACCTCAAACGCGCTAGCAACCAGCAGCCCTTCGACCACGACGACCAGGTGCTCGCTGTCGAACTCGCCGCCCGCGCGGCGGTATCCATCGACAACGCCCGCTGGTACCAGCGTCAACGCCGCGCCGTGCTCACCCTGCAACGCCATCTGCTGCCCTCCCAGCCCGCCCCCAGGCCCGGGCTGGAGATCGCCTACCGATACCAGCCCGCTGCGGCGGCCGACGAGGCCGGCGGGGACTGGTTCGACGTCATCCCGCTGCGCGATGAGCAGACCGCGCTGGTGGTCGGCGATGTGATGGGCAGCGGCATCAACGCGGCCGCGACCATGGGCCAGCTGCGCATCGCCGCCCGCACCCTGGCCGCACTCGGGCTGGAACCCGATGCTGTCCTCACTCAGCTCGACGACATCGCCGTGGGTCTGGACAGCGCCATGGCCACCTGCGTCTTCGCCGTCTACGACCCGCACCTCCTGCACTGCCGCATGGCAACCGCAGGCCATCTGCCTCCTGTGCTGACCCGGCCGGGTCACGTGCCGCAATTGCTGGAACTGCCCACCGGAGCCCCTCTGGGTGTCGGCGGCGTCCCCTTCGAGACGGTCGAGTTCCACCTGGATATCAGCGACGAACTGGTCCTCTACACCGACGGGCTGGTCGAGACCCGCGACGAGGACATCGACGTCCGCCTCCAGGCGCTCACCGACCTGCTCAGCACCCCTCGCCGCCCGCTGGAAGAGACCTGCGACTTCCTGCTGGGCGCACTGCGCCACCAGGACGACCACGACGACGTAGCCCTGCTCATCGCCCGGACCCGGCATCTGCAGTCCGGGCACAAGCCGTGAAGCCGCGGCGCGACGTCCTGACGATCCCGTCCGGCCGCGCCGAGGCAACATGGACGTCATCAGGGCTTCCTCCTCGGAAGCGGCAAGGGTGGTCTGACACCCCTCTCGGCCCCTCCGCTCACAGTCGGGTGGCGTTGGCTTGAAACTTCTGCGCAGGGACGCGTTGACAGCGCTTGGCAGCCGACGTATCCCGGAATCTGAGGGTGAAAGGCACGTTCGAGGCCGAGACCGGCCGGTGCGGTTGCCGACCGTGATTCGCCGGGCCCGGACGCCGCGGCCCAGGCCGCGGAGCAGCCCTTGCACCTGCCCAGCGGGGAGCATCGAAAGGGAGCGGGAACATGGCACGCTCGATCGGTATCGACCTCGGTACGACGAACTCGGTCGTCAGCGTTCTGGAGGGCGGCGAACCGGTTGTGATCCCGAACGCCGAGGGCGCCCGGACAACTCCGTCCGTTGTGGCATTCGCCAAGGGCGGCAACGTGCTGGTCGGCGAGGTCGCCAAGAGGCAGGCGGTGACCAACGTGGAGCGCACCGCCCGGTCGGTGAAGCGGCACATGGGTGAAGCGGCCTGGCGATTCCCGGACTCCGGCGGCGTGGACGGGAAGCGCTACACAGCGCAGGAGATCTCCGCGCGGGTCCTGCAAAAGCTCAAGCGCGATGCGGAGGCCTATCTGGGTGAAGACGTGAGCGACGCCGTGGTCACCGTGCCCGCGTACTTCAACGACTCGCAGCGCACCGCCACGAAGGAGGCCGGAGAGATCGCCGGTCTGACGGTACTGCGGATCGTGAACGAACCGACCGCTGCGGCCCTGGCGTACGGCCTGGACAAGGAGAACGACCAGACGATCCTCGTCTTCGACCTCGGCGGTGGCACGTTCGACGTGTCCCTTCTGGACATCGGCGAGGGCATCGTGGAGGTGAAGTCCACCAACGGCGACACCCACCTGGGCGGCGACGACTGGGACCAGAGGATCGTGGACCACCTGGTGAAACAGTTCAAGAACGGCTACGGGGTGGACTTGGCCAAGGACAAAATGGCCGTTCAGAGGCTGCGCGAGGCCTCGGAGAAGGCGAAGATCGAACTTTCCGCGGCCACTGAGACGACCATCAATCTTCCCTACATCAGCGCCTCCGCCGAAGGCCCGCTGCACCTCGACGAGAAGCTCACGCGTGCCCAGTTCCAGCAGCTCACAGCGGACCTCCTGGAGCGCTGCAAGAACCCGTTCCACCAGGCCGTGAAGGACGCGGGAATCAAGGTCTCCGACATCGACCACGTCATTCTGGTCGGCGGCTCCACCCGGATGCCCGCCGTCACGGGCCTCGTGGAGGAGCTGACGGGCAAGGATCCGCACAAGGGTGTGAACCCGGACGAGGTCGTCGCGATCGGCGCAGCACTGCAAGCCGGTGTCCTGAAGGGCGAGGTCAAGGACGTCCTGCTACTGGACGTCACCCCGCTGTCCCTGGGTATCGAGACCAAGGGCGGCATCATGACCAAACTGATCGAGCGCAACACCACGATCCCGACCAAACGCTCGGAGATCTTCACCACGGCCGAGGACAACCAGCCGTCCGTCCAGATCCAGGCTTACCAGGGCGAACGCGAGATCGCGGCCTACAACAAGAAGCTCGGCGTGTTCGACCTGACCGGTCTGCCCCCGGCCCCGCGCGGCCTCCCGCAGATCGAGGTCAGCTTCGACATCGATGCCAACGGCATCATGCACGTCGCCGCCAAGGACCTCGGCACCGGCAGGGAACAGAAGATGACCATCACCGGTGGCTCCGCGCTGCCCAAGGACGACATCGAGCGGATGATGCGCGATGCCGAGGCCCACGCGGAGGAGGACCGTCGCCACAAGGAGGCCGCCGACACCCGTAACAGCGCCGAGCACCTCCTCTACACCACCGAGAAGCTCCTGGCCGAGGAGGCCGACAAGATCCCCGCGGATGTCAAGACGGACGTCGAGAACGCCCTGGCCGACGTCAAGGAAAAACTCAAAGGCGACGACACCGCCGCCCTTCGCTCCGCCGTGGAACGAGCAGCCACCGCTGCGCAGAAGATCGGTACTGCCCTCTACTCCCAGGCCCAGACGGATCAGCCCCGCGGTCCTACCGCCGGCGCCGGACAGGGCGGCGAGGAGGATGTCGTGGACGCGGAGATCGTGGACGATGACACAGCGAAGGGAGGCACGTGATGAAGGAGCCTGCCCAGCCCCCGCGTCCGGATCTCCCACCCCTCGTGGTCATCCACGACCGCAGGAGCACCGAGCCCGTCACTCTCCGGCCTCGCCGACGCGAAGGTCAGGCGGCCACACCGTCGACGCACCCGGCACCGACGACCGGCCCACCGGTTGCGGACAGCCGCGCCGCCCACAGTCCGTCCGGCCCCGAGAACCGCATCCGGCAACTGGAGGCGGACCTGGCCGAGCGCACGGCGGACCTGCAGCGGCTCAAGGCGGAGTACGACAACTACCGCAAGCGTGTGCGGCGGGACCGCCTCGCGATCCGGGAAGCGGCCGTCGCCAATGTCCTGGCCGGGCTGCTGCCCGTCCTGGACGCCATAGACCAGGCCCGGGCCCAGGGCTACGTCACCGGGGGCTTCCACCAGGTCGCCCGGATTCTGGAGTCCCACCTCGCCGCGCTGGGCCTGCACAGTGTTGGCGAGGCAGGCGAAGCATTCGACCCCCGCATACACGAAGCCCTCACCTCCACCACCGTTTCCGGCACCACAAGCACGACCTGCATCGAGGTGCTGCGTCCCGGCTACCGGGTCGGCACACACCTGATTCGCGCGGCGCAGGTGGCCGTAGCCGAGCGGCCGGCCCTGAGCCCACCCCCGCCCCGCTGACCAACGGCGGGCGACAAGCGGCCGCGCCGCAGAACGCGACCGCCTTACCGGCGGCGAGCCGATGGTTGCCGCGGTCGACGGAAAGGAACACTCACCGGATGCGGAGCTGTCCGGCCCCGGTCATAGCTCCCACTCCGCGTCGACATAGCCCATCGTCCGGTTCAAAGCGATGGCATTCGCGTTCGCGGGGTGATGGAAGGTACGGACTTTGGCCACGCCACACAGCTCCGCGAACCTCAGACCGAACGCCTTCATCGCGACCGAAATGCCACGGCCGCGATAGCCGGCTCTCACACCGGTCATCTCATTGAAGACGAAGCCGCTGCGCGGTCACGATGGGGAACGCCGCGCTGCATGTCGGGCTCTGCGGAGCGGACGGCGCGGAGGCGGGCAAGCAGGGCTGTCACCTCACGGATGGCCCCCCGGTCGGAGGGCCCGTGGAGGCAGGACATAGCGTGGGCGGTGGAGATCACTAAGAGTGAGCTCACAAAATGGGCGCCCGGCTCGCGGCGTCTGGTGCGCACGCTCGCTACGTTGCCGAAACGCCCTAGTAGCTCCGCTACGAGGATTTTCCGGCACCTGGCGATCGCACGCACCAGACGCCGCGAGCTGATCGGGCTCCCATTTGGTGAGCTCGTCCAAGCCAAGCCTTACTTCCGCTGCTCTCCGCCCGCGCTCAACCACCCCATGGAACGAAGGAACAACAACCCCATGACACGCCCTGTCCGCGTCGCCATTGTCGGAGCCGGCCCCGCCGGTATCTACGCAGCCGACGCGCTGCTGAAATCCGAGTGCGCACTGGACCCGGGTGTATCGATCGACCTGTTCGAGCGCATGCCCGCCCCCTTCGGCCTGATCCGTTACGGAGTGGCTCCTGACCACCCCCGGATCAAGGGCATCGTCACCGCGCTGCACCAGGTACTGGACAAGCCGCAGCTGCGGCTGTTCGGCAACGTCGACTACCCCCATGACATCGGCCTCGACGAACTGCGCTCCTTCTACGACGCGGTGATCTTCTCCACCGGCGCCGAAGCGGACCGCCCCCTCGACATACCGGGGATCGACCTCGATGGCTCCTACGGTGCGGCCGACTTCGTCTCCTGGTACGACGGGCACCCCGAGGTGCCGCGAACCTGGCCGCTGACGGCCGAGAAGGTCGCCGTTCTCGGTGTGGGCAATGTGGCCCTGGACGTGGCGCGCATGCTCGCCAAGACCGCGGACGAGCTGCTGCCCACAGAGATCCCGGCGAACGTGTACGAAGGCCTCAAGGCGAACAAGGCGCTGGAGGTGCACGTCTTCGGGCGGCGCGGTCCGGCGCAGGCCAAGTTCTCCCCGATGGAGCTGCGGGAGCTGGACCACTCCCCCAACATCGAGGTCATCGTCAACCCCGAGGACATCGAGTACGACGCGGGCTCGATCGAGACCCGGCGGGGGAACAAGCAGGCGAACATGGTCGCCTCCACCCTGGAGAATTGGGCCATCCGGGACGTGGGCGACCGGCCGCACAAGCTGTTCCTGCACTTCTTCGAATCCCCGGTCGAGGTTCTCGGGGACGACGGCAGCGTGGTCGGCCTGCGTACGGAGCGGACGGAGCTGGACGGCACCGGCAACGTCCGGGGCACGGGGCGCTTCACCGACTGGGATGTCCAGAGCGTCTACCGGGCGGTCGGGTACTACTCGGATGAACTGCCGAAGCTTCCGTTCGACCCCGCCTCCGGCACGGTCCCTCACGTCGCCGGACGGGTTGTCGAGGGTGCGGAGCCGATGCCCTCGGTGTACGTCACCGGGTGGATCAAGCGGGGACCGATCGGCCTGATCGGCCACACCAAGGGCGACGCCAACGAAACGGTCGCCTGCCTGCTGGAGGACCGGGCCGCGGGCCTGCTGCCGGCCCCGGCGCAGCCTGAGCCGGACGCGGTCGTCGCCTTCCTCCAGGCGCGCGGTGTCCGCTACACCACGCGTGAAGGCTGGCACCGTCTGGACGCACACGAGCAGGCTCTCGGTGCGGAACAGGGCCGTGAGCGCATCAAGGTCGTGGAGCGCGGCGCCATGCTGGACGCGTCCGGCGCCTGACCGCACGACTGCGTCACCGGTGGTCCCCTCGGCGGAGACCACCGGTGACGCAGCACATTGCGCAGAGTGCTGTGCGGGCGGGCCGGGGCCTGGGGGCGTTGAAGGTTGTCGTGAACGGTGCAACGATTCCGGGGAACCGTTCGCCCGCCCTTGGAGGAAACGCCTCGATGGATGACGAGCTCCGCCCCACGGCCGCGACAGTCTTCGACGCTCTCGGCGCCGACTACGAGCGAGCCTTCGCCGGCTCGGCAGCGCACCGCGCCTCCCTGCAACGCCTGCTGACCCGACTCGCCCCGCACAGCCGGGTCCTGGACGTAGGCAGCGGAACCGGCCGGCCGACCGCACAGAGCCTGGCCGACGCCGGTCATGACGTGTTGGGGGTCGATGTCTCGCCAGTGATGGTGGACCTCGCGGCCCGGCAGGTACCCGGGGCGGCCTTCCAGTGTGCCGACATCCGTGAACTGGCGCTGGAGGACGAGAGTTTCGACGCTGTCTGTGTGTACTTCTCGCTCCTGCAGATGTCGCGGGACGAACAGTCACGGCTGCTGCAGCGGCTCGGGCGGTCGCTGAGGCGCGGAGGGCACCTGGTCGTTGCGACGGTGCCGCTGGACGTGGAGGATGTCGGCGCCGTATTCATGGGCCAGAAGGTGCAGGTGACCAGCTTCGGCGCCGATGAGTTCACTTCGATGGTGACCGGGGCAGGTCTGGCGGTCCAGTGGGAGCAGAACAGTGTGTTCACCCCGTCCCACCCTGAGGCGGTACCCGAGCCGCACCTCTTTCTGCACTGCGTGCGTAACTGACGCACGGGGGTGATCGACGAGTGCTGGTCCGCGTAGAGGCGTTGGCCCGGGGCGCGGCGGGGCCGATGTGGTGATCTCCAGTACGTCGGCCCAGGCCAACTTCACGGTTTCGCTCACATGGCAGAGAACGCCGTCCGGTTCGGACCCCGCACCTGCGACCGCCGGCACGCCCGACCCCGGCGCCCCGCTCCCTTCGACGGAGCCCACGCCATGACCACGAGCCAGGTACCGTGATCACGCAGGGCGATCGCACCGGCCGGGTCGTCGACCTGGCCACGGGCGGTACGACCGGAACGCCGAGGTCGACCACGGCGCATCGGCGCCAACCGATTCGAAACGTCGCGGCCTCCAGGATCTTGACGCTCCGTCCGCCCGGCAGGGTGCATGAGGGCTCGCACACGGTCAGCAGCGGTCAGACCTGCACTCCGGGACGGCCGTCCTCGACGACCACGGAGGCCCGTGTGCTGATCGGTGCTCCCGGGCGGGTCACGTACGGGAGTACGCGGAAATCGCTCCGCCAGCGGTCCCTGTTGACGTTGCAGCGGACGTAGCCGCGCTGACTGTTGAAGAACTTCATGTGCGGGTTGGCCGCCAGGAGCGTCCTGCCCTTGGTGGTCATGTCCGCACCGTCGGCGCCGCTGGTGATGGAGGTGCCGACGAACTCACTGGCCACGGTGGGCGAGTCAGGATCCGCGTAATCACGCTTGAGGTCCCAGGCATAGTTCTCGTGACGATCGCCGGTGATCACCACCAGGTTGCGGACCTCGCGGTCCTGGGCTGCGGCCAGGAGAGTGTTGCGCTCGGCGACGTAGCCGTCCCAGGGATCGAGGAAGACCTTGACAGCCTGGCCCGCGTCCTGGTCGGTCTGTCCCATCGGTGCCTGGTTGCCCAGGATCTGCCAGCGGGACCGCGAGCGCCCGAAGCCCTGGAGCACCCAGTCCTGCTGCCTGGCTCCCATCAGCGTGCGGTCGGGATCGAAGCGCTCGGTGCAGGAGGCCGAGGAGCCGTCGCCGCAGGGCTGGTCGTCGCGGTACTGACGGGTGTCGAGCATCGTGAAGTCGGCGAGCTGTCCGTAGGTCAGCCGACGGTACATCTGCACGTCGGGGCCGGAGGGGAGCTGGCCGCGACGGAACGGACCGTGCTCGTACATGGCCTGGAACGCCTGCCGGCGCCGGGCCAGGAAGTACGCCGGGTCGTCGTCGTTCTCCGATGTCTCGTCGGCCCAGTTGTTCTCCACATCATGGTCGTCGAAGACCATGATCCAGGGGAATCGTGCGTGGGCCAGCTGCAGCGGTTCCTCCGACTTGTAGAGGCCGTACTGGAGGCGGTAGCGAACGAGATCCTTCGCCTCGGTGTGGAACTTCGCGTCGGTCGTCACTCCGCGCTTGTTGGTGCCGACACCGGACTCGTAGAGGTAGTCGCCGAGATGAACGACCAGATCCAGATCCTCCTCCGCCAGGTGCTGGTAGGCCGTGAAGTAGCCGTCCTGCCACCTCTGACAGGAGGCGAAGGCGAAGTTCAGGTCGCGAGGAGAAGCCCAGATGGCAGGGGTGGTACGGGTACGGCCCGTCCGGGACACGTAGCCGCCCGCCCGGAAGCGGTAGTAATACTCACGGTTCGGATGCAGGCCGTGGATCTCGGGGTGCACCGAGTGCGCGAGTTCGGGGAAGGCGATCACGCTGCCCCTCTGCACGGGGTGGCGGAAGCGTTCGTCCACGGCCACCTCGTACTCCACCCGGACCGCGCGGCCCGGCATGCCGCCCAGCCCGTCGGCGGCGAACGGATCGGGGGCGAGGCGGGTCCACAGCACGACGCCATCGGACCGGGGGTCTCCCGAGGCCACGCCCAGGGTGAAGGGATTGCCGCTCAGCGGCGGGGCGGCATACGACAGATCGGCCTGCCAGAGCCCAGTCCCCAGTGCCAGAGCGGCCGCTCCGACGCCGCCGAAGCCGAGCAGATGCCTCCGGGACAGAGATCGCGCGGTCAAGGGAACCTCCAGTGCTGGCGAGTTCGGGCGTCGCCAGTACCGTCGCAGTCAGCGGTGTCCGCCGAGGTTCCCGGGTGCGGACGCAGAACGGCCGTTTGAGCAACTTCGAGTGGCGGACTCACGGTTGGTGGACTCCGCGCACTCCGAAAAGGCTACTCCGCCGGTGATCCGCCGGGCCAACGACACCGCCGTACAACCCTCACGCCGGGGTGAGCGGCTGGGTCGCGCCGTGGACGGTGAGCCGGCCGGCCACCTCGGCGCCGCCTCAGGCCCCCGTCACCCCGTCCAGCCGCTCCCGCACCAGATCGGCGTGGCCGATGTGGCGCGCGTACTCCCCGATCATGTGGATGTGCACGAGGCGCAGCGAGAAGACCTC
This sequence comes from Streptomyces sp. NPDC051020, assembly GCF_040683105.1. Lineage (NCBI taxonomy): Bacteria > Bacillati > Actinomycetota > Actinomycetes > Kitasatosporales > Streptomycetaceae > Streptomyces > Streptomyces sp. NPDC051020. The sequence goes on from NZ_JBFBCG010000046.1 coordinate 11,732, forward strand.
GCCGCCGTGGACAAAAGTGTCGTCGAGCGATGCGTCGGCGATGGCTGCGTCCGCCAGCCGGCACTCCTCGACCAGGCGCGCGTAGTCGTCGGCGGCGCTCGCCGGGTCCAGGTCCTCGAAGTCCGCGTCCTTGCCCCTGGCGGGGTCGTACATCGGGTCAAGCGACTGTCCGGCGAAACGCTCCCGGAACCAGGTGCGTTCGACCTTCGCCATATGGCGGAGCAGCCCGAGAAGGGTGAGGTTGGACGGCGGTACGGTCCGTTCGGCAAGCTGCTCACCGGTCAGACCGGCGCACTTCTGCAGCAGGGTGCTGCGGAACCATGCGAGATATCCCGTGAGCATCTCCCGCTCACCGGCGACGAGGGATCCGGGCGTGCGTGTCGCGTCTGGCGCTGTCCATGTCATCGCCAGATCATGCCGGTCGGCCCCCGGATACTGCCAGGCCTTTCACCACCTGTCCGTACTGTCCGAGGACCGTTCGGTCGTCGCGGAGGTGATGATGTTCGCGGCCACACCCACCACCAGGAAGAGGATCAGCAGAGCCTTCCCCGCTCCGCTCATGATCAGCGGCCGGGTGGCGGAACGGGGCTGCTGGTCGGGTACGGAAAGGGCATCTTCGCCGAAGAGCCCCTTGGGGTAGGCCGGGGTGAGCATCATGAAGTAGGCGTAGAAGCGCATTTCGTAACGGAGCGTCGCGGCTGAGGCCTCGAAGAGGGGCTGGGCCATGCGTCCCAAAATCAGTGTGATCAGCCACCAGATGTAGGACAGCGCCCACCAGCCGGAGGTGGCGAGTCCCTGCACCACCGCTGCCGGAATCATCAGGATCAGGCGGAAGAAGACGGCCAGCCGGTTGAGTTCCGTCGGCCGGAGCGCGATCTGGACCGGAAAGTCCGGCGGCGGAGTCAGGGCGAACGGCGGATAGCGGTCGATCAGCAGCATTGCGCTCGCGACGACCCGCGTGTGGTAGCCGAGATATCCGGCGAGAAAGCGAAAAACCGGTTCGGGCAGCCGCCCCAGGACCAGGGCGGCGAACCAGCCGGCGATGGCGGTGAAGAAGGCCGCGATGTAGAGGAAGAACAACACGATGAAGTGCGGGATCAGCAGGAGCGGCCGCACCAGCACCGTGAGCCGGCGCTGCCTCGCCGGCTCGACGAGGTCCAGCACGGGGAGCCACTCCCCCACGTCCGGTCCTCTGGGGCCCGCCCACTGGGCGTCAGCCATGTCGCTCCTCCTCGGCGGGTGATGCGTACGCCATCGGCACCTACGACGTCACCCCACGCTCGGCCCGCCCATACGGGCCCGCAATCGGCCACGGGCCGATCGGGTGTCCTGACGGGCCGCGCCGGACCGGGCAGGACCCGACCATCGGTCGTCCCCCTCGGCGGCGCGCGGGGCGACCTGGTCACGTCCGACAGGGACCGGGCCGTGGCGGGGCGCGGCGGTCACGGCGTCGACGGTACGGCTCCGGCCGGGCGCCGAAGCCGCGGTCTGGGCGGTACCGACGGCAGGTGCGTTGCTGGTCGCGGTGGTGCCGGGGCGCGCGTCACGGAGGTGAGGGGCAGGCAGGCAGAGAGAAGCCCCGGCCGGATCGGGGGAATCCAGCCGGGGCTGCCATGGGGTGGGCGCTGTGCGCGTCATCCACATATAGGTGAACGATAAACCATTGGATTCCGTTCCCTCGAATCCGTACCGCCCACTGTGACGCGACACACGAACCTCAGCGCCCGACGGGCGCCGTGGTCCCGTAGCGGCGCCGGAACTGCTCGATCCGGCCCGCCGTGTCCAGCACCCGCTGGGTGCCGGTATAGAAGGGGTGGCTCGCCGACGAGATCTCCACATCGATGACCGGGTAGCTGGTGCCGTCCTCCCACTCCACGCGCCTGTCGGAGTCGGTAGTCGAGCGGGTCAGGAAGGCGACCCCCGCGGCGCGGTCGCGGAAGACGACCGGACGGGAGACGGGGTGGATGCGGGGCTTCATGCGCGTTCCTTTCTTGCTGCTGAGGGGAGGGCCTGCTGGGGCATGTTTCAAAAGGAGCGTCGTCCGCCCACAGAGCGGGCCGGGCGGCGCCTGGTGCGTGCGACCGCAGGGCGGAGGCTCGCCCCGACACTGGGCGTACCGGGGCGAGCCCGACAACGCAGCGAGCATGCATGCCAGACGCCGCCCGGCAGACGGGGCTTTCGACACACGCCCCAGTGCCGGTCGGACCCGACGGGTCAGCGTTCCTCGCGGAAGAGGACGTGCTTCCCCGCGGCGGGGTCGTACTTGCGCAGCACCAGCCGGTCGGGGTTGTTGCGGCGGCTCTTGCGAGTCACATAGGTCTCTCCGGTACCGGCCGTCGACCTCAGAGTGACGACGGGGCGGGCTTCACTGCGTGCCATGGGCACCTCCGGTCGCTTCCAGCGACCCCATTCAAGCTTCTGGGAATGGGTGTCGTTTTCGTTCTGGTGCTGTAACACGGGTGGGTCCGGTGGCATTCCCGCCCCGGACACCGGCGTGCAGTGCGGTGCTGGACTGGAGCATGGCCCGCACCGCCGTCGACTGGTACCGGGACGCGGGCGGGACGGGTCCACTGGTGCTTCAGGTGACGAACGGTCGGGAGGACACCCCCGATCCCATGGAAACGTCCCTCGCCGGAATGCCCACCGGGATCGAGCAGACCTTGTCGCTCGGGGCCGACGAGATCCACTGAGATCTCGATCTCGCGAACCTCGCGCCGAAGCGCAGGTCCAGGAGTTGCAGGAGGTGGCGGGCGCCCATCCGTCGCTTTTCGCGAACGGCGCCACGAAGAGCGACGACGCTCGTTGATCGCTGTGCCCAGCACATCGACGACTGCCGGAGGAACGACAGCCATGCGCTTGAAGAACACCCTGACGACCGCAGCCGCCACGGCGTTGATCGCCGCGGCCACGCTGACCGCGGCGGGCCCGGCGGCCGCCGCGGGTGACACCGCGCCCGCCTGTATCGCGCGCGAGGTCGTCAAGCAGAACAAAACTGCCTGGACGACCAACAACTGCGGCAAGAACATGCACGTCAAACTGGTCATCAACAACGGTCCGGACATGCAGTGCTGGACCACGATCCCGGGCGAGACCCTGAAATGGAAGTGGAAGGTCGGCTCGTACGGGCGCATCGCCGTCTGTTAACCGAGGCCGCCCCCGGCCACCGGAGCCCCTGCGCGTCTGCGGGGGCTCTCGCATATGCCCCGATCGAGTGCGGCGCGGCCCGCGGGAGAGGCACACTCCGGCGCACGCGGCGTCGCGCATACTGGATGACTTGCATCAACACACGTCAGCAGTAAGGCTGTTCGAAGAATCCCGGACTCAGGCGGACTATGGCATTTGCCATAGGCAACAACGCATCGAGTGTTGCCAATTCACTTACGGGCCTCCTCAGCCTGTGCCACAGTCGTCATCGGTCACCCCCCAGACCGGAGTATGAGATGCCGCCCCATCCGTCCGCGAACCGCCCTGCCCCACAACCGCCCGAACGCGGTGCCTTCGATGTGCTGATCGACCGGACCCTTCGGCTGCGCGGAGACGTGGACGCGGTGCGGCGCGATGCCGTCCTGATCGACGAGGACGATCCGCAGCTGCGCTGGCAGCGTGCGCTCTGCGAACTGGCGGTCCATCATCTCGATGATCTCGGCACGCATCTGGGACAACTGAAGGAAGGCCTGCCGCCGGGGGACGCGGAGCAGCTCACCGAGGAGCCGGAACCCGCCGAGGAGAAACCGTTCGACGAGCCGCGGCCCGGTTCACTGCTCAGCCGTGTGGGCTGCGCCGAGTGGAATCTGCTGACCGACGAGGTCAGCTGGTCGGAGGAGCTCTTCCAGATCTTCGGCCGGTCCCCACAGGCGGGACCGCTGTCGCTGGACGAGCTTCCGTCCGTACTGCTTCCCGAGGATCAACCGTTGCTCACCTCTCTGGTGACGGCCTGCCTGGTCGACGGGAAGACGATAGACGGCGAGTTCCGCATTCTTCGGGCCGACGGCCGGATGCACACCCTGCACATGATGGGCGAGCCCGTCCTCGATGCGGACGGATGCACCGCCTCCATGTGGGCCGTGCTGCGCGATGTGAGCGAACTACGCCGCAGCCAGCGCGTGGTGAGCCGGACCCGTGAATCGATCCGGCGTCAGCAGCACATGGCGCGGACCGAACGACGGATGGCGGTCGAGCTGCAGGAGACCGTGCTGCCCCCGTGGCGCGGCTCGCTGCGCCTCCCGCACCAGGGCCCCGGCGCACTGGATGTCGCGGCGCACTATCTCCCGTCGGATTCCAGCGCCTTGATCGGAGGCGACTGGTACGACGCGCTGGAGCTGCCCGACGGCAGGACGCTCCTCACGGTCGGCGATCTCACCGGTCATGGCATCCCCGCCACCACGGCCATGGCGATGCTGCTGGGCGCACTGCGCGGCATGTCCGTCGTCGGCATCGAGCCGGGCGCTCTGATGGGCCATCTCAACCAGTTACTCCAATCGTCGGCCCAGCCCGCTCTCGGCAGCGCGGTGTGCTGCCGTTTCGACTCGGCGACCGGCACTCTCGCCTGGTCGCAGGCCGGCCACCCCGCGCCACTGCTCTTCCGCAACGGAGCGGGACGCCCGCTGCCCCCGCCGGACGGGGTCCTGCTCGGGGCCGCGTCCGGGGTCGCGTACGAACAGGACGACGTGCACCTGCTGCCCGGCGATGTGCTGGTTCTGCACACCGACGGACTGACCCGCCGCAGTGACCGGGGGGCAGGCCCAAAGGCACTGCTCGATCTCGCACCTCGCTTCGCCGAGGCCCGTACGGCACAGGAGTGCGTACGTACCGTCGTCGAGGAGTTCGGTGGGACCGAGCGCCTGGACGACGCATGCGTGCTGGTCGCCCGTATCGGGGCGTGAGCGCCCGGTAGGCCGCAGGAGCACGAGAGCAGAGCGAATCACGGCACGGCACAGGAACGCAGACGGACGAGACCTCTACGCGTGCGGTGCTCAGGCGGTGGGTTGTCGGCGCTCCTCTTCTTCGCGGCGTCGGCCGATCAGATCTCCGAACGCCTGGGCCGCTTGATGACCGAGCTCGGCGGCATGGCGAGCTCGATCTCCTCGCGCAGGTCCTGGATCTTCACGTATCCCGCGAACTGACCGGTGAGCCGGTACATTTCGCGCAGCCGGTCCCAGGTCCGGTGCGAGGAGGTCTCCCCCATCGCCACCAGGGCGAGCCGTGCGTAACGGTCGGCCTGCTCCGGGTCGTCGGCGATGAAGCACGCCGAGGCGAGCGAGATGTAGTCGAAGATCTTGGAGCGCTGGCGCCCATTGACGCGCAGCTCCAGAGCCTGCTTGGCATGACGCTGGGCGATGAGCGCCGCCGCCGGTTCGTGCTCGGCGAGCGTGCGGAACGCCAGGGCCTGCATGCCGTGCAGATCCGCCTCGTCGAACATCTGCATCCAACTGGGCCGCGGCACATCACCCTTGTCGGACACGAAGAGCTCCTCGGCCCTGCCGAGCGTACGGCGCATGGCCTGACCTCGGCCCATGGATGCCTGTGCCCATGCCTCGATGGTGTGCAGCATCGCCTGGGTGCGTGGCAGCACCTTGTCTCCTGAGCCGGACTTGGCCAGCTTCATCAGGTCCAGGGCGTCGTCGGGACGGCCCAGGTGGACCATCTGACGGGCCGCCCGGGAGAGTGCCTCGCTCGCGCGGGGACGGTCGCCCCCCTCGCGCGCCGCATGGGCGGCGATGACGAAGTACTTCTGGGCGGTGGGTTCCAGACCGATGTCGTGGGACATCCACCCCGCGAGAACGGCGAGGTTGGCGGCGACGCCCCAGAGGCGGCGCTGCAGATGGTCGGGGTGGCGGTAGGCGAGCATGCCCCCCACCTCGTTGAGCTGGCCCACGACAGCCTTGCGCTGCAGTCCGCCGCCCCGGGAGGCGTCCCAGGCGCGGAACACCTCGACGGACCGCTCCAGTGCCTCGATCTCCTCCGATCCGATGGGGGCGGCCTCGTACCGGTCGAAACCGGCCTGGTCCGCGTAGAGGGGATCACCGATCCGTGGAGCGTCGGCCGCCAGAACGGGGTCGGTGTGCAGCCAGTTGTGCATGGGGCCGGTGATGGTCGATCCTGCGGCGAGCGCGGCGCCCGCGCTCACCAAGCCGCGTCGGTTGAGCATGAGGTCCATTCCCGTGAATTCGGTGAGGACCGCTGCCGTCCGTTCGGGCGCCCACGGCAGTCCGTCGGGATTGTCCTGCGTCCCGACCTCTCGCCGCTTCCCCACACGCCCGCGCCGGCCGAACCCGAGGTCCTCGATGGTCACGACACGACCGAGCCGCTCGGTGAACAGGGCAGCCAGCACTTTGGGCACGGGATCGCGTGGGGACTCCCCCATGTCGATCCAACGCCTCACCCGCGAGGTGTCGGTGGCCAGCTGCGGGTGGCCCATGGCCGCCGCCTGCCGGTTCACCATTCTCGCGAGTTCGCCCTTGGACCAGCCGGCAAGGCCGAACAGGTCAGACAGGCGGGTGTTGGGTTCTCCGGTCACGTCAAGCCCCCAGGTTCTCGGCTGTGTTGACAGTAGCCCCCTGTCACGTGCGTTGCGACTATTCGCCAGGGTTCGCCAGGGTCCGCCAGATGGTCCGCAACCCGTGGTCCGGTGTCAGGTAGGAAAGCGCCACCCCGTCCGGCAGCCCTAGGTACTCCCCAGGGTGCCGAACGGCCGCCGGCCGGGGTGGCGCACGCTACTTGTCGGCGCACGAAGGGATCTGTCTCGCCCATGTACACAGCATCGTCCTCCGTGTCCGCCCCGCCCCGGCCGCTGCGTCCCCTGGGGGCGGGCGGCGGACCGTACCTCGACCCCCGCACCGCATCGCCGGCTCCCGGCACGGTCCGGCCCCGGTGGCCGGCCGGACCGGGTGCCGGCCCGCTCAGCGGGCGGCTGGACCTGTCCGGCCCGCAGGGTGCACAGCTGAGGATGGCGATCGCCTCCGTGCACCGGATCTGCCCGGAGTTCAATCCGGTCCAGGTTCTGCGGCGCAGCGGGCGTTCGGTGCTCGTCGTCGGCACAACCGGGCGCACGACGGCGGTCGCCAAGTGTTTACTGGACCACTCCCTGGCATGGTCCGAGCGGTTTCGCCACGAGATAGCGGCGTACCGGGCGTTCGTCCGGCACCGCCCGCCGGTCCGGGTACCGCGGCTCGTCGCGGCGGATCCCGAGAACTGCACCCTGGTGATCGAGCGAATGCCGGGACGGGTGGCTGCGCTGACGAGGCACCCGTCGGAGGCTCCGCCCCGCGCCGATGTGCGGGCCGCGCTCGGCGCGATCAGCCGGGTCAACGCGTGGCGACCACCTGCTGGGCTCTTCGACGCCCCGATGGACTACGCATCCCGCATTGCTCGGTATCACGAGCTGGGGCTCTTCACCGACCGTGATCTGGGTGACCTGCAGAAGTTGCTGCACGGTCTGGCGCATGCCGGCGGCCGCCAGGGCATGGGACAGTTCTGCCACGGCGACGCCCTGCTCTCCAACATCCTGCTGTCGCCCACGGGTCCGGTGCTGGTGGACTGGGAGCACGCGGGCTGGTACCTGCCGGGGTACGACCTGGCAACGCTGTGGACGGTGCTGGGTGACGCGCCGGTGGCGCGGCGGCAGGTCAGTCAGCTGGCGCAGGCGGCAGGGCCTGCGGCGCGGGATGCGTTCCTGGTGAACCTGATGCTCGTACTGACACGGGAGATCCGTACGTACGAGACGGCGGTGCAGCGGGCCATGCGGGGGGGCGTGCCCACGGGCGGGGTTCAGGAGCGACCGGGTGCGCTGTCGTCGGGCGAGGAGCAGCGACTGCTGCTGCGCCGGCTGCATGACGACTGCGCGATGGCCCGACGGGCGGTGCGTGCCGCGGTCGGCACTCGCTGACGCTGCGCTCTCCGGGAAATACCTGCCGCGGGTCCGGTGCCGACACATCGGACCCGCGGCAGGCTGTTGTGCGTGCTGTGCTCTGTCGGTCGGGACGGAGGGTCAGGGGCTCCTGAAGTCGACCGCGTCCACGTCGAAGGAGTTGTTCTGCGGCGAGGTGAAGACGAGGTACAGCTTGTGGGTGCCCTTCAGTTCCTGGACGGGTACGGCCGGGGTGGGCCGATAGGTGTCCCAGCCGCCGGTATTGGGAACCGGAGTGGTGGCGAGCAGCGTGCCGTCGGGGGCGTCCGCGCGCAGTTCGATCGCGCCGACCCCGTACGGTGAGGACAACTGATAGCTGACGGAGCCGATGCCCTCGACGCTCATCGGGTCGAAAGCGACCCAGTCGCCGTGGGAGATGTCCCCGATGCGTTTGCCGTTCTCGGCGCCTGCCTGGGAGACGATCCGGGTGCCGGACTGGGCGTCGTAGTACTCCGCCTGCTTGTGCTTGGGCTGGAGCACGGCGCGACCGTAGCCGGTGAGGGCTGAGACGCCGTCGCCGCCCTGGTCGGTGTATTTGGCGTTGAGCACGTAGGTGAGGTCGGCGCCCTCCGGGTGGCCGCCCAGGTCGCCGGTGTCCACGGTGCCTTCGCAGCCGGGGAGGTCGGTGGTGGGATGCTCGTGGTCGTCGTGTCCCAGGGCCGGGTTGACGGTGACCTTGGAACAGTCGACCGGGCCGTCTTCGGGATCCGTGACGGTGACCTTGTACGGGATCTTGTCGCCGAACTCGATGAGTTTGCCGCTGACCGGGAAGTCAATGGTCACCTTGGGGGCGGTGTTCCCGGCGGTGACAGGGATGTTGGCGTAGCCGGACTTGCCGGTGGAGTCGGTGACCTTGAGCTGGGCGACGAAGTCGCCCTTGGCCGTGTAGGTGTGGCTGGGGTCGGCTTCGGTGGAGTCGTACGTGCCGTCGCCGTCGAAGTCCCAGGCGTAGCTGAGTGCGTCACCGTCGGGGTCGTTGCTGCCCTTGCTGGAGAAGTCGACCTTCAGCGGGACGGGGCCGTCGGTGGCGGAGGCGGTGGCCTTGGCGACCGGGATGCGCTTCCCCTGCGCATAGTCGATCCTGTAGAGCCCGGAGTCGTTGTTGCCACCGCCGAAGGAGCTGCCCCATTCGAGGACGTACAGCGATCCGTCGGGGCCGAACGTCATGTCCATCGGCTTGTTGAATTTCTGCGAGGAGAGGAAGTCATTGATCTTCAGGAGCTTCTGGTCCTGGTCGAAGCGGACTTCCTTGACGAAGTTGCGCGACCACTCGTAGAAGAAGCTCGCTCCCTCGAAGTAGGCGGGAAACTTCGTGGTGGACGGGTTCTTGCTGTCGTAGTGGTAGACGGGCCCGCTCATCGGGGCCGAGCCGCCGCTGCGGACCTCGGGGAACTCCTTCGACGCTCCGTAGCCGTACCAGATCTCCGGCTGCTGGATCGGCGGGAGTTCGGTCAGACCGGTGTTGTTCGGCGAGGGGTTGACCGGTGCGGTGCAGTCGAACTTGGCGCCGACTTCCTTGGTGTCGGGGTTGTACGGGGCGTACGCCTGGTTGTTGCCGTGACAGAACGGCCAGCCGAAGTTCCCGGCCTTCTTGATCACGTTGTACTCGACGAGGCCCTCGGGTCCGCGGTCGGTGGTTGGCAGACCGCGGTCGGGCCCGTAGTCGGAGGCATGGACGTAGCCGGTCTTCGGGTCGACGGTGAAGCGGAACGGATTGCGGAAGCCCATGGCGTAGATCTCGGGGCGGGTCTTCGCGGTCCCCTCGGCGAAGAGGTTGCCCTTGGGGATGGTGTAGCCGCCGGAGTCCTTCGGTTTGATCCGCAGGATCTTGCCGCGCAGGTCGTTGGTGTTGCCCGCGGTCCGGGCGGCGTCCAGCATCTGCTTGCCCTCGCGCCAGTCGAGTGGCGCGTACCCCTGCCAGTTCGGGTCGAGGTTGGGCGGGGTGTCGTCGCCGACGCCGAGATAGAGGGTGCGGTTAGGGCCGAATTCGACCGCGCCGCCGGTGTGTCCGGGTTCGGGGAAGGTGCGGTCGCGGTAGGCGGGGACGTCGAGGAGCTTCTTCTCGCTGGCGAGGTCAAGGGTGTTGCCTTTGACCGTGAAACGGGAGAGCCGGTTGACGTCGTCGGACGCGCCGGCGGGGGCGTAGTAGAGGTAGATCCAGTGGTTGTCCTTGAAGGAGGGGTCGAGCTCCATGCCGACCAGACCGTCCTCACCGCCGGTGTAGACGTCGAGCTTGCCGGCCGTGCTGGTGGCGTGGGTGGCCGGGTCGTAGATCTTCACCTCGCCGCTGCGCTGGATGTAGAAGACACGGCCGTCCTTGGCGACGTCGAGCTCCATCGGGTCGGCGGTGTTGTCGTCGAGGGTGACCTTCTCGTAGCCGCTCCAGACGGTGCCGCCGCAGTCTCCGGGCTTGTGGCCCGCGGCCCACTCGATGCCGCCGAGGACGTGGCTGCGGAACGCGGGTTCGCTGTAAGCGGGGGCGTCGTGGCCCATGGCTGTGGCCCAGACCTTGCCGCCCTCGGTGTTGCGGCACCATGAGATGGGGTGGTCGGCGCCCATGGCGGAACCGCCGGGGTTGTACGTGGTCTCGTCGGCGGTGACGAGGACGTGGACGTCACCCCGGGGGTTCTTGTCGAAGTTGTACCACTCCTCGGGGCGCTCCCAGCGTTCCGGGAGTCCTGCGGTGGAGGGGTGGACGCGGTCGGCGACCTTGGCGGTGCCCCGGAGGACGCCGGGCGAGTGGGCGGGCATGTGGACGCCGCCGTTGATGGCCTGGTCCCACCAGGGGAATTCGGACTCGATTCCCATGTCGAGGGTGTTGTGGATGGCGACGACACCGCCACCGCCCCGCACGTACGTCTGCATCGCCTGGCGCTGGGCGTCGGTGTCCCAGACCATGCCAGAGTTCTGCAGCATGACGATCGCGTCGAAGTCCTTGAGCTTCGCGTCGTCGAAGACCGCGGGGTCGGCGCTCTCGACGAGGTCGAAGTTGTTGGCGGCGGCCTCCTCCTTGAGCATCTTGACGCCGGCTGGGATAGAGGCGTGCACATAGCCGACGGCGCGGGTGAAGAGCAGGACGCGGAAGGCGGGGCCCTTGGCCGCGGTGGCGGCTTGGGCAGTTGCGGGCAGTGCGGTCAGCGCGAGCAGTAGTGCGCTCACTAATGCGATGACCGCCCGTCGTATGTCACGAGCATGACAGGTAGCGGGCTGGCTCACGGATTGTGTCCTCTCTGTGGTCGGGATCCGTAAGGGACTTGAGGGGAAATCAGCGGGGGACGGGGGTGCTGGCGAGGGTGCGGCGCAGGAAGGCCAGTCCCTCGGTGGCGATGGCGTCCTGCGTGTCGGCGAGCGGCCGCCAGACGGAGGCGGCGATCGCGATGGCGTTGTTGTGCGCGGTGAACGACTCGATGCAGAGCGGCCCCCGGTAGCCGCTCGTGGTGAGTGCGGTGAGAAAGCCGGGCCAGTCGAGGGAGTCGGCGCCGGGCGTGCCACGGTCGTTCGCGCACACCTGAACGTGGACGATGCGCCCCGCCGCGCGGCGTACGGCATCGGGCAGGGAGCGTTCCTCGATGTTCTGGTGATAGGTGTCGAGCGCGAGGCCGATGGTGTCCTCGGGGAGTCCGGCCAGGGCGTCGAGGGTCTGGCCGACGGTATTGAGGAGGCTGGTCTCGTAGCGGTTGAGCGGCTCGACCGCGATCCGTACGCCGGCGGCCCGCGCATGGTCGACGACGGGGGCGAGGTTCTCGCGCAACTCCGCGTAGGCCGCCGCCCGTTCGATGCGGTCCATCCGCCAGGTTCGGCCGACCGCGGTGTAGACGGGTCCGGCCACCGTGGGGGCGGACAGGGCATGGGCGGCGTCGACGCAGCGGCGCAGATAGTCCTGGGTGACCGCGACGGTCTGTGGGTCGGTACGCACCAGGTTGCGGTCCGCTGGCATGACGGCGACGACCGCGGCCGGGGCAAGCCCCGAGGCTTCGAGGAGCTCGGTGACGGCCACGGGTTCCCAGTCGCGTTCGTTCTCCATCGGGATCTCGACGCAGTCGAAGCCCCACGCCGAGAGGAGCGGCAGGACGTCGCCCAGTGCGTCGTAGGTCACTGGAGAGTGCCAGATCCATGGGTTGGCCCCGAGCGGCAGGGCGGCGCTCACTCCTTGCCTCCCCACTTCTTCGGGAACCCGGGGAGCTTCTCACAGCCGCACATCGCGTAGTGCAGCGGCGGCATGCCGGGCTTGAGGTACTGATCGAGGGTGTCCTGGGTGACGGTGGGCTGCGGGAGCTTCCACTCCTTGGGGACCTGCTGTCCGCCGAGGATCCTCAGCGCCGCGATGACAGGGGTGCGCCACTGGAAGGTGGGGTACGAAGGGGCGATGGCCGTGAGCTTCTTCTCCTTCCACGCCTGGAGGAAGTCCTGCTGGTCCTCGCCGGTGATCGGCGGCACGTCCTTGCCCGCGTCCTCGAACGCCTCGACGGCGGCGACGGCCGTCGCACCGGAGTCCATCCACACGCCGTCGATGTCGCCGTTACGGGTCAGTGCGTCACTGACGATCGACTTGGTTCTGGCCGGGTCGCCATCGGTGAACTTCACGTCCACCACGTCCAGTCCGCTCTTGTCGAAGGCGACCTTCGCGGCCGACCAACGGGTCTCCAGGACGTCGACGCCCGGCGAGATCCGCAGGGCGAGGATCTTCCCCTTCGGCTTGACCTTCTCGACGAGGAAGTCGGCGGCGACCGCGCCGTACCCGTAACCGCCGACGGGGTTGATGAACGTGACGGCACAGTCGGTCTCGACGCCCCGGTCGAAGACGATGACGGGCACCTTGGCGCAGGCCTGCTCGACGGCCGGGGTCAGGGTGGCGGTCGTGTTCGGGGAGACGATCAGGGCGTCGCAGCCCTTGCCGCTGAGTTCCTGGATGTCGGAGATCTGTTTGTCGTCCTTGCCCTGGGCGTCCAGGACGGTGAACTCGCCGATCTCCTTGTGGAGTGCGACCTCAGCCTGCATGTTCTTCAGGCCGACCTGGCGCCAGGGGTTGAAGACGCCCGCGTTGGAGAAGCAGAGGTGGACGGAGCCGGGGCTCTTCTTCTTGTACTGCGTCGTGTCGATGAGCTCCGGGCTGAGCATCTGCTCCCACGGCTTGTCCGCAGGGCCCTGCGGGGTCTCGTCGGCGAGGGCGAGCTGTCGTTCGTACTCGGCCCGGTCGAAGAACTTCGACTGCTTTCCGGTGCCCGATCCAGTGCCGTCGGCGCTGCCGGAGGCGGTGGGTGCGCCCGGCGGTGCATCGCTCGTGCAGCCGGCGAGCAAGGCCGCGCCGAACAGAAAGGTGACGGGCACGAGTGCGTGTCGGGCCATGCGCGTACTCATGATGGTTTCACTCCCGAGGGGTGGGTTCGGCGACGGCGCAGCCGGGACCAGTCGGCGGCGCCGAGGGCGACAGCGGCGATGACGACGACCCCTTGCACGGTCGATTCAAGGGCTCCGGAGACGCCTTGCAGGTTGAGCAAGGTGAACAGCGCCTGGAGTGAGAGCGCTCCGGCCATCGCGCCGATGACGGAGCCGCGCCCACCGCCGAGCACGACGCCGCCGAGGACGACCGCGGTGATCGCCTCGAACTCGTAGCCGCGGCCCGCCTGCGCGGAGACTCCGGAGAAGCCGCCGACGAGGACGGCAGCGAGGGCGGCCGCGGTGCCGGAGAGAACGAAGGCGATGGTGCGGGCGCGGGCGACCCGGACTCCGGCGAGCGCGGCGGCGCGTTCGCTGTCGCCGGTCGCGAGGAGCGTGCGGCCGAAGTCGGAACGCATCAGCCGTACGGCGAGGGCTCCCGCGGCGAGACAGGCGAGGACGGCCCAGGGCAGCCAGCCGAACACGGCTGCGCGGCCGAGCCGGCGGAACTCGGCGGGCAGCATGCCGTGGGGGGAGCCGCCGGTCCAGAAGAAGACGGCGCCTTCGAGGATCAGCATCATGCCGAGCGTGGTGATGAACGACGGCACGCGCAGGAGCGTGGTGATCAGTCCGCTGACCAGACCGGCGAGGGCTCCGGCGAGCAGCAGGACGGCGGTGACGAGCAGCCAGGGGGCGTCGGGGAACGAGCCGTACAGCTCGGCGGCGACGACCACGCCCGCGGTGACGATCGCCCCGACGGAGAGATCGAACTCGCCGCAGACGATGACCAGGTACTGGCCGGCGGCCAGGATGACGAGGGGGGCTGCGCGTCTGACGAAGGCGAGGAGGCGGTCGGGTTCGTAGAAGCCCGGGTCGGTCAGGGCGAGGGCGCCGAGGAGCACGAGGAGCAGCGCGTAGACGGGGGCGCCGGTGCCCAGGGAGCGGACGGTGCGGCGGCCGAGTGAGGCGGTTGCGGTGGTCATGCGGTCCTCCCCTGCGGGGTGCGGCGGCCTCGGGCGTAGACGGCGACGGCCGCGATGATGACGACGCCCCGGACCACGTTCTTGAAGAAGGGGTCGACGCCGAGCTGGTTGAAGACGTTGTCGAGTACGGACAGGACGAGGACGCCGCCGAGGGTCCCGGTCACTCCCCCACGGCCTCCGGCGAGTGCGGTGCCGCCGAGGACGACGGCGGCGATCGATTCCAGGTCGTAGCGGGCCTCCGTGCCGGCCCACGGGGCTCCGGCGCCGAGCCGGGCGGCGAGGAAGAGGGCGGCGGTGCCGACGCACAGGGAACAGAGGATGTGGGCGAGAACGACCGTGCGCCGAGTGCGGACACCGGAGAGGCGGGCCGCGTGCTCGTCGCCGCCGGTCGCGTACATGTGGTGGCCGGGCCTGGTGCGGCGTGTGATCAGCCAGACGACGGCGGCGACGGCCAGCAGCAGGAGGACGGAGACGGGGACCGGGCCCATCCGGTCGTAGCCGAGGTGCTGGAAGGAGGCCGGGACCTTGCCCGCCGGGCCCGTGTAGTTGTCCTCGATCCAGCCGCGCAGGATGAACGCGGTGCCGAGGGTGGCGATGAACGCGTTGACCTTCAGACCCGTGACGATCAAGCCATTGACGAGACCGGCGGCGGCGGAGAGTGCGAGGACGGCCAGGACTGCGAGGAGGACGCTGCCGCTCTCCATCGTCTCGGCGGCCACGAGCGTGCCCAGGCTGATCAGATACGCCACGGACAGATCAAGTGATCCGGTGAGGATGACGACGGTCTGTCCTGCGGCAACGAGGCCGAGGGCCACACAGTTCTGCAGGATCGCGACGACGGTGGTGACGGTGAGGAAGTCCCCACCGCGGGCGGCGACGACGATCCAGCCGAGGACAGTGACGGCGAGCGCCGCGAGCCAGACACCGGTAACAGGGCCGGTGAAGTGCGGCACGGCCGGCCGCCGGGTCCGCGGGCGGGAGACGGGCTCCCGGACGTCGGGGCGCAGGGCGGTCATGCGGCCCCCTCCCGCGCCTCGGCGCCGCTGGTGGCGACACGCATGATGGTCTCCTCCGTCGCTCCGGCGGGGAGTTCGCCCGCGAGGCGCCCCTCGGACATGACGAGGATGCGGTCGCTCATTCCGATCAGCTCGGGCAGTTCGGAGGAGATGATCAGTACGGCGAGACCCTCGCGTGCCAGTTCCCGTACCAGGGTGTGGATGGCCGCTTTGGCGCCGACGTCGACACCACGGGTGGGTTCGTCGAACAGCAGGACCTGGGGGCGGGCGGCGAGCCACTTGGCGATGACGACCTTCTGCTGGTTGCCGCCGGAGAGGTACTGAGCCTGCTGGTCCTCGCCGTCGGCCCGCAGGCGTACGCGCTCCAGCAGAGCCGTCACCTCACGGCCCGCCGGAAGCCTGGAACGGGCGGGCACCGCTCGGGTGACGAGCAGGGCGTTGTCGCGCACCGACTGGCGCAGCGCCAGGCCTTCGGTCTTGCGGTCCTCGGTGACCAGGGCGATCCCGGCCCGAATGGCGTCCCTTGGGCGGGACGGGCGCAGGGGTCGGCCTCCGACGGTCATGGCGCCGGTGGTGAAAGGGTCGGCGCCGAACACGGCGCGGGCGAGGGCGGTGCGGCCGGAGCCCTGGAGCCCGGCGACGCCGACGACCTCGCCGGCCCGCAGCGTCAGATCGATGCCGGAGATACGGGCGTTGCCGCCGCCGCGTACGGTGAGCCGCTGCTCGCCCAGTTCCTCGGGCCGGGCGCGGGGCGGGTAGTAGGCGCCCAGTTCCCTGCCGACCATGGCGCGTACGACGGTGTCGGCGTCCGTGTCGCGGGTGGTGAGGGTGGTGACGCGGCGGCCGTCCTTGAGGACGGTGATGCGCTGCGAGAGGTCGAAGACCTCGCGGAGCCGGTGCGAGATGTAGAGGATGCCGAGCCCGCGGGCGGCCAGACGGCGGACCAGAGCGGCGAGTTGTCCGGCCTCGTGGTCGGCGAGCGGGGCGGTGGGTTCGTCCATGACCAGGATGCGGACCTCGGAAGCGAGAGCCTTGACGATCTCGACGGTCTGCCGGCGGGCGACCGACAGCTCGTGGACGGGGGTCCGCGGACTGATGCCGGTTGCGCCGATCCGGTCGAGGAGTTCGGCGGTGCGCCGTTCCATGGCCCGGCGGTCGACGAGTCCGTACCGGGTGGGTTCCCGGCCGAGGAAGACGTTCTCGGCGACGGTGCGGTGGGCCAGGAGCGCGAACTCCTGGTGGATGATGCCGATTCCGGCTGCCTGTGCCTGGGCCGGGTGGCTGAAGGAGTGCTCGGTCCCGTCGATCGTGAGGGTCCCGGCGTCGGGTAAGTGCTCACCCGCGAGGATCTTCATCAGAGTCGACTTCCCCGCTCCGTTCTCACCCACCAGGGCGTGCACTTCTCCGGCTTCGAGGCTGAGCTCCACGTCGTGGAGCACACGCACCCCGAGAAAGCTCTTGGACACGCCCTGCATCGTCAGCATCACCGGCTCCTCGGTCAGTGGTCTGTTGAGCAGAGTCGTGACGGGACTTTGGACTGTCAAGGGTTCATGCATCGTTACTCTTTGCCGAATTGGCGCAGACTTTTGCCGATGACCGAACACCAACTGCCTTGTGAGCAGCGGAAGTCGTCCTTAGGGTGACTGCCATGTCTTTGCAGTCGGATCGCCTGTCCGCCGTCTCCTCGCACTCGCCCGGCGAGGTGCTCGCGCTGATCAGTTCGGGGGCCGTGGCAACGCGCGCCGACATCGCCCGGATCACCGGGCTGGCACGTTCAACGGTCTCCCAGCGGGTGGACGCGCTGATCGCGCACGGATTCGTGGACGAGGACGCGGACGGCGCCTCTACCGGGGGACGCCCTCCTCGCCGGCTGGCACTGCGGACTCGTGAGCATGCGGTGGCCGGGGTGGACCTGGGGGCCTCGCACTGCAGGGTGGCGCTGCTGGACATCGGCGGTGCGACGCTCGCGACGCGGGAAAATCCCCTGGCGATCGGGGACGGCCCCGACTCCGTACTGCGCCATGTCGAACGGACCGTGCACGCTCTCCTCAAGGAAGCGGGCCGGTCGCCCGGCGCACTCAAGTCCATCGGCGTCGGGGTGCCGGGCCCGGTGGAGTTCTCCACCGGCCGACCGGTCGATCCGCCGATCATGCCGGGCTGGCACCAGTACCCGATACCGGAGTTCTTCGCCTCCCGGTTCGGGGTACGGGCGCTCGTCGACAACGACGTGAACGTCATGGCCCTGGCGGAACAGCGCCGCGCCTTCCCCGACTGCCGCTACCTCCTGTACATCAAGGTCGGCACCGGCATCGGCTGCGGGATCGTGTCCGACGGCCGGCTGCACCGGGGCGCGCAGGGCTGCGCGGGCGACATCGGCCACATCCGCGTCGCGGAAATCGACGAGCCGTGCCGGTGCGGCAATTCGGGCTGCCTGGAGGCGGTGGCGGGCGGCGCGTCACTGGCGGCGAAGCTCGCCGGACTCGGGCTGGACGCGACATCGGGCAGCGATGTGGTGCGGCTGGTGAAGTCCGGGAACCGCGACGCGGTGCTGATGGTGCGCGAGGCGGGACGGGCGGTCGGGGAGGTCCTCGCGGCGCTGGTGAACTTCTTCAACCCGGACACGGTGGTGATGGGCGGTGCGCTGGCCGCCGTGCACGATCAACTGCTCGCCGGTGTACGGGAAGCGGTGTACCGGCGCTCGCATCCCCTGGCCACGCAGCTGTTGCGGATCGAGCCGAGCCGTACGGGGGAGAATGCGGCGGCGGTGGGGGCGGGGATCCTGGCGATCGAGCACGCGTTGTCGCCGCGGCAGGTGGACCGGGAGGTGGCGGGGGGACGGGGGTAGGGGCGGGGGGGCCGCTGCGCGGAGCTTGTTCCCCTGCCCGCCGCTTCCCGAAACCGGGGCACCGCCCGGGCCCCTTTCCTCAATCGCAGGCCGGGCGTGGTTCTCCACCTGCACGGACAGTCACGCCGAACCGGCAGACTCCGGCCCCTTGGGCGATCGAGGAACGTGGGTCCGGGGGCGGAGCCCCCGCAGGGCGCCCGCCCCCGTCCCCGGCCCTCACCGCACCCGTACCACATCCACGTCGGACGTCTTCACGAAGGCCACCCGGTGGCCGATCTGCACCGTCACATACTTCTCCTGGCCCTGGAAGTACGAGTGGTCCAGCGGGTACGACGCATCGATCGTCGGGGCGTAGAAGAAGCCGGTCGGCGCCTCGCCGCCGCCGGGGTACGACTGCCCGGCCTTGATCGTGTACGGCAGCGCAGTCCCGACTCGCTTGTCCGCGAAGTCCGCGGGGTACTCGGACTTCTCCGGGTAGGCCACCCCGTACACCGGCACCTCGGTCCGGCCCTCCTTCGGGCGTACGACGTAGCCGGCGGTCGGGACGGTGGTCCGGGTGTGCGCCGGGGTCTGGAACCAGGCCTTCTTGCCGTACCACCAGATCGCCGTCCATCCGGGCGCATGGTCCGCGACGACCGCCTGATGGGTCGCGCTGATCTTGCTGCCCCAGTCGGCCGCGCAGTTCGTGCCGGGCGAGCCGTCGGTGTGCAGTCCGGGGTCGGAGAAGAGCGGTGCGTCGGTGGAGGGTTCGGTGTGGAGCGGGACGGCACTGCTGCCCTGGACCGGCAGGTCGACGCCCTTCTCGCAGTCGCGGAAGGCCTGCTGGTTGTCCTTGAACCGGGGGCTGACGGTGACGAGAGGACTGCTCTTCGGGGCGCTCGGCACGGTCGTCGGCTTGCCGAGCAGTGCCATGAAGCGGTTCCAGTCCCAGTAGGGACCCGGGTCCCAGTGCATCTTCCTGGTACCGGCCGCACTGGTGGGCGGCACGCCGTCGTGGCCGATGATGTGCTGCCGGTCGAGTGGGATGTCGTACTTGTCGGCGAGGTAACGCACCAGCTTCGCCGTCGAGTTGTACATCTCGGGGGTGTACCACGTGGCGCCCTCGACGGCGACCCCCTCCTGCTCGATGCCGATGGAGTGGGTGTTGACGTACCAGTTGCCCGCCTGCCAGGCGACGTCCTTGTTTTTGACCATCTGGGTGACATGACCGTCGCCCGAGCGCACCACGTAGTGGGCGGAGGTCTGCTTCAGCGGGTTCTGGAAGATCCTCAGCGTGGTGTCGAAGTCCTCCTCGGTGTCATGCAGAACGATGAATTTGATCTTGTTGCTGTGCGGCCGGTCCGCGGTGTCGTAGTTGCCGTACGTCTCCTTGTCGGCCGGATCGCCGGTCTGCTGGTAGGCCGCCGGGACCCAGTCGCAGTCGAGGCCGCGCGGACACTCGGGCCGCACCCCGTCCGCGCCGGCCTGCGCCGCGGGGGTGAGCAGCGCGAGACTCAGGGCGCCGACGGTGGTCAGGGCGAGCGTGAGTCTGGTCCTCTGCTTGGACGTCATGACAACCCTTCTTGGAGCTGTGCGCATGGAATGTCGTACGTGGGCCGATCTCACTGTTCCGCTATGGGCGCACACTCTGTGACCTGAGGTGATGGCACGTCAAGAGCACATGAAGGGTTGCTGGTTGAGCCACTGGACCAGACCACTGGCAGGGTCTCTGACCTGCGACGGGAAAGAGGCAGCGGGTTTCTGGCGGTGGGCCGTTACCTGGGTTTCACGGAGCAGCGGCCGGGCGCCGGAGTGCGTCGGCACCCCCCGCCAGGACGCACCTTTTGTGTGACTAATTCAGGATGTGCGTGCCCCGGACGGCCCAGGGGTAGTGCTCGCGCGGACACGACAGGTACGCGCGACCCCGCGCGGAGACTCCCGGAAAGGCCGGACGCACATGGCTCAGCCCTTCACCCTGCCGGACTTCTATGTTCCGTATCCGGCACGGCTCAACTCCCATGCCGAGGAGGCCCGACAGCACACCAGGACCTGGGCGCGCAGCATAGGGATGCTGGAGGGGTCCGGCATCTGGGAGGAGAAGGACCTCGACTCCCATGACTACGCGCTCCTCTGCGCGTACACGCATCCCGACTGCTCGGCGGAGGCCCTGTCGCTGGTCACCGACTGGTACGTGTGGGTGTTCTTCTTCGACGACCACTTCCTGGAGCTTTTCAAGCGCAACCCGGACCGGGAAGGCGGAAAGAAATATCTGGACCGGCTGCCCGCCTTCATGCCGATGGAGCGTGGGGCGCCGACACCCGAGCCGACAAATCCGGTCGAGGCGGGGCTGGCCGACCTGTGGGCGCGGACGGTGCCGGGGATGTCCGACGCCTGGCGGGCCCGGTTCGCGGAGGCGACAAAGAATCTGCTCTACGAGTCACTGTGGGAGCTCGCCAATATCAACGAGGGGCGCATCGCCAATCCCGTCGAATACATCGAGATGCGTCGCAAGGTGGGCGGAGCCCCATGGTCTGCGGGTCTGGTGGAGTACGCGGCGGGCGCAGAGGTGCCCGAGTCGGTGGCCGACGAGCGGGCACTGCGGGTGCTGCGGGATGCCTTCTCCGACGGAGTGCATCTGCGCAACGACCTCTTCTCCTACCAGCGGGAGGTCGAGGACGAGGGCGAGAACAGCAACGGGGTGCTGGTACTGGAGACGTTTCTGGGCTGCTCCACACAGGAGGCGGCCGAGGCGGTCAACGACCTGCTGACCTCGCGGCTCCAGCAGTTCGAGAACACCGCGCTCACCGAACTCGGGCCGCTGTGCGCGGAGAAAGGGCTCGATCCGGCGGAGACCGCCGCGGTGCTCGCCTATGTCAAGGGCTTGCAGGACTGGCAGTCCGGCGGCCATGAGTGGCACATGCGTTCCAGCCGCTACATGAACAACGGCGGGGCAGGCGAGGCTGTCCTCGGCTTCGGTATGTCCGCGGCGTCGATCCGGTTCACTCCGCGTTCGGAGTCGGCCCGGCTGCGCAGCCACACCCATGTGCCGTACCAGCGGGTCGGTCCGTCGCTGCTGCCCGACTTCGACCTGCCGTTCGGCACGACGCTCAGTCCGCATCTGGACGGGGCCCGGGTCCGGATCGTCGACTGGTCCCACCGGATGGGGATCCTGGAGGCACAGCCGGGCGTGCCGGGCTCGCACATCTGGGACGAGGAGCGGCTCGTCGCGATCGATCTGCCGCTGTGCGCGGCGGGTCTGCATCCGGACGCGACGCCCGACGAGCTGGACCTCTCCTCGCAGTGGCTGACCTGGGGGACATACGGCGACGACTGGTTCCCGGTGGTGCACGGGAGACCCCGTGACCTGGCCGGGGCGCGGCTGGCCAACGAGCGGCTGTCGCTGTTCATGCCATTGGACGGTTCCGCGGTGCCCGACCCCCTGAACGCGCTGGAGCGCGGTCTCGCCGATCTCTGGGAGCGGACCGCGACACCGATGGACGACAGCGCACGACGCGCGTTCCGTACGGCCATCGAGTCGATGACGGCGAGTTGGCTGTGGGAACTGGCCAATCAGGCGCAGAACCGGATCCCGGATCCGGTGGACTACATCGAGATGCGGCGGCTGACGTTCGGTTCGGATCTCACGATGAGTCTGTCCCGGCTCGGTCACGGCAGGAAGGTGCCGGAAGAGATCTACCGCAGCGGTCCGCTGCGCTCCCTCGAGAACGCCGCCGCCGACTACGCGTGCCTGCTCAACGACCTCTTCTCGTACCAGAAGGAGATCGAGTACGAAGGTGAGGTGCACAACGGCGTCCTGGTCGTGCAGAACTTCTTCGGGGTCGACTACCCGACCGGGATGGCGATCGTGCACGACCTGATGAACTCCCGGCTCCGCCAGTTCCTCCATGTCGCCGAGCAGGAACTCCCGCTCCTGTACGACGACTTCGGGCTCGATGCCGAGGCGAGGGAGATCCTGGCAGGCTATGTCCAGGAGCTCAAGCACTGGATCGCGGGCATCCTGATCTGGCACCGGGGCTGCCGGCGCTACCGCGAGGAGGATCTGCGGCGCGGTACCGGCGCCCCGTGGCACCTCGGTGGTCCCACCGGGCTCGGCATCTCGGCGGCGCGGGTGACCGCGCTGTTCGCTCAGCCCTCGGCGATCAGCGGGTAACGGCCGCCCGCACGGGCCTTGAAGACCTTCTTGCCGTTCGCGAACGGTGAGCTGCGGACGGTCACTTCGCGGCTGCGGCTCGCCGTGATCACCACACGGCGGGCCTGCCCGCGGACGGGCGTGGCGGTAGGTGGCGTCGGGGGGCGGCCGGGGCGTTCGGCAGGTCCAGCAGCAGGTCGCCGAAGACCTGGTAGCCGCCGTAGCCGCGGCGCGCCTGGCCGAGCTCGTCGGCGACGGAGTCCGGGTCGAGCGAACCCTCGGCGTCGAGGCGCTGCTGCACTCCGGCGAGGGCGCCGGGTCTGGGGGTGGTCCAGTTGCCGAAATCGTATCCCTGGGCGGAGCCGGGGCCGCCGGTCCAAAGCGTCTTCTCGTGAAGGTGAGCCGTTCGGTGGCGAGCTGCCGTAGACGCTCGCACCGAGGGCCCGCCGCCGATGGGCAGTGAGTCGCGCCCCCAGCCCGCCCCCAGCCCGCGGCCGGGGCGCGGTACCCGAGCACCGGGTCCACCAGTGTCTCGATTCCCTTCGGCTCCTGCGATCCCCGCGATTCATCGGAGGTACTGTCGGCGGCAGCCGTTCCAGTAAGGGCAGGCATTCCCAGCGCCAGGGCGCCCGTTGCGCCGATAGCTGTCTTGACGGTTGGGCGACGCCTGATCCCAGGTGTCATGCCACATGCCGCTAAAGATCCGATGACTATCCGGACAAGGCGCATGGCAAGCAGCCTCTTGGCCAGAGGCTGCGCATCCTTGGGCAGAAGTGGCCCTGCGGCCGCCCGATCAGTACGGACGGCCGTTGTGGGATGCCGGGGTCGCAGGAGCAGGGACGTTTCAGCCCTGTTGGAACAGCTCGGCCGGCAGCGGCTTCAGCAGGGTGTACAGATCATCGGTGATCGGCCGGTCCCAGCTGGCGATGGTGACGAGCACCCCGTCACTGCGGTCGAACTGGACGCAGGAGATCCGGGTCTCGGAGAGCTTGACGCGCCGGACGATCAGGAGGTTGTCACCCTGCATCACGGGCATGTCATCGGTGCCGGTCACCTCGACCGGCTCGTCGTTCTCCAGCGCGAGCAGCAGCTGCGCGACCTCGAAGGGGACCTGCCCCTCCTCGGTCTCGCGAGCAGGCGAGCCCTCCGGGAGATTGCCGATGATCATCGCCGGTCCGCGGCCGCCGAACAGGTCGTACCGCAGGAAGACGCCCTGACAGCTCCCGTCGGGGGCGGGCAGCAGACCGGCGCCGAGATTTCCGGGCCAGTCGCCCGGGTCCATGGCCAGGACGTCGAAATCCGGGCCCGCGGGTGTGGCGGCGCTACGGCGGCGGAGGAAGGACATGCAGACATGTTACGTGTCCCGGCTCACCTTGCGGAGCCGGGCCCGGAGACCCTCCCGTCGGACTCCGCGGCGAGGGCCTGCAGCACACTCACCGCCTCGGCGCCACGCCCGTGGGGGACGAACAGGTGGTCGTGGTGGTAGCCCGCCACCACATTGCAGCTGACGTCCGCGTCCGTGAGGGCCAGCGCCACGGCAGCGGTGAGTCCGACTGCGTCCAGGGCGGAGTGGACGCGAAGGGTGATCCAGGCCGCCACATAGTCGTACGCGAGCCCCGCGGAGAGGGCTTCCGATTCCGGGACCACGAGAGTCAGCCCCTCGGGCTCGGCGACCGTCACCGCCGGAGTGACTCCGGCGGGGACTGCGGCGCCGGGCACCGTGGTGAAGACGTACCGGCCGGGATTCAGCTCCGGCCGCAGGCCGCTCAGCAGGGTTCGAAGATCACGCTCGCCAGTCATGATCACCACGCTACTGCGGCACGCCCTGCGAGGGCGGGGTGCGGTGCCGCTCGTGGTGGCGGGCCACTCGGGCGCGGTTGCCGCAGGACGGCGTGCACCACTCCTGGCGGGGATGCTCCTTGACGAAATAGCGGACGCACCGTGGGGCGTGGCAGGCGCGCAGTGCGGCCAAGTCCCGTCCGGCGAGGAAGCCGGTCGCGGCGCGGGCCAGGGCAGCGCGCAGGGCGTTCCGCCGCGGCGTACCTCCGGTCGGGTGACGGGAGACGAGGGGGCGCCGCCATCCGGCCATTCCAGGCGCGGGACGGCCGGGACGGCGGCGGCCGCGGCATTGAGCCGGTCGAGTGCCTCCGGCACGGGCATCAGGCTGCGCACCTCGGCGGGGCTCGGCTCGTCGGGGCGGACGGCATGCGCGAAGAGCGCCCGGACGGCCGCGCGCAGGGTCCGTACGGCGGCAAGTGTCTCCCCGTCGTCCGTCCTGGGCGGGGCGGCCCTCGGGTGAGGCCGGACGTCAGGTGAGGTCGAACTCGCCGTCGCGGGCGTTCACCACGAAGGCCCGCCATTCGGCCGGGGTGAAGATCAGCGAAGGGCTGCCGGGTCGTCCGGCGTTGCGCATCGCGATGAATCCCTCGACGAAGGCGATCTGGACATCCCCGGCACCCTGAGTGCCCGGCTGCCAGTTCGCGTTGCTGAGATCGAGGTCCGGCTTGTCCCAGCCGGCAAAAGGCTGCTGGGTGGTGGTGCTCTCCGCCACGTCGGCTCCTCCCGCTCGTCGTCCCGGCCAAAGCCTAGCCACCGTCGGCGGTCCCGGACAGGCCGCGGCCAAGGGTCATTCGGCCGGTCCGGGACGGCAGCCGGGTCAGCCGGTGGGTGGTTCGGCTCCGACCAGCCACATGGAGAAGAACTGCGCCCCACCGCCGTAGGCGTGGCCGAGCGCCTTGCGGGCGTCCGGCACCTGGTGTTCGCCCGCCTGTCCGCGCACCTGCAGGGCGGCCTCGGCGAAGCGGATCATGCCGGAGGCACCGATGGGGTTGG
Organism: Streptomyces sp. NPDC051020; assembly: GCF_040683105.1. Classification (NCBI taxonomy): domain Bacteria; kingdom Bacillati; phylum Actinomycetota; class Actinomycetes; order Kitasatosporales; family Streptomycetaceae; genus Streptomyces; species Streptomyces sp. NPDC051020. Next base: position 36,819 of record NZ_JBFBCG010000046.1, read on the forward strand.
TGGAGAGCACTCCGCCCGAGGGGTTCACCGGCAGATCGCCGTCGAGTTCGGTGACGCCGGACTCGGTGAGCTTCCAGCCCTCCCCCTCGTCGGCAAAACCGAGGTTCTCCAGCCACATCGGCTCGTACCAGGAGAACGGGACGTACATCTCCACGGCGTCGATCTCCCTGCGCGGGTCGGCGATCCCGGCCTGACGGTACACATCGGCGGCGCAGTCCTTGCCCGCTTGCGGCGACACGAAGTCCTTGCCCGCGAAGAGGGTCGGTTCGCTGCGCATCGCCCCGCCGTGCACCCAGGCGGCAGGATGCGGTGAACGGTCCGCGCCGGCCCGGTCGGTGAGGATCATCGCGCACGCGCCGTCCGAGGACGGGCAGGTCTCGGAGTAGCGGATCGGATCCCAGAGCATCGGTGCCGACTGGACCTTCTCCAGAGTGATGTCCGGGTCGTGGATGTGTGCGTACGGGTTCTTGAGCGCGTTGCGCCGGTCCTTGTACGCGACGAGCGAGCCGACTGTGTCGGGAGCTCCCGTGCGGCGCATGTACGCGCGCACGTGCGGGGCGAAGAAGCCGCCCGCGCCCGCGAGCAGGGGTTGCTGGAACGGGATGGGCAGTGACAGGCCCCACATGGCGTTGGACTCGGACTGCTTCTCGAAGGCCAGGGTGAGAACGGTGCGATGCACGCGTGCGGAGACCAGATTCGCGGCGACGAGTGCGGTGGAGCCGCCGACCGAGCCCGCGGTGTGCACCCGCAGCATCGGTTTGCCGACCGCGCCGAGGGCATCGGCCAGATAGAGCTCCGGCATCATCAGGCCCTCGAAGAAGTCCGGCGCCTTCCCGATCACGACGGCGTCGATGTCCGCCCAGGTCAGTGCGGCGTCCTGCAGCGCGCGGACAGCGGCCTCGCGGACCAGGCCGGCAAGAGAGACGTCCCGGCGGGCGGCGACATGCTTGGTCTGGCCGATGCCGACGACGGCCACGGGCTCCTTAGGCATGACCGGCCTCCCCTTCGAGGACAGCGACCAGATTCTGTTGCAGGCAGGGCCCGGAGGTGGCATGAGCGAGCGCCCGGTCCGACTCGCCGCGCTGGATGCGGGCCGCGGCCTCGCCGAGCCGGATCAGCCCGGCAGCCATGACGGGGTTGGCCGCGAGCGCTCCTCCGGACGGGTTGACGTTGACGCCGGTGTCGAGTCCGAGCGCCCTGCGCAGCACGACCTCCTGCGACGTGAACGGGGCATGCAGCTCCGCGGTGTCCACCGGTCCTTCGAAGGCCCCCGCGCGTTCGGCGGCGAGGCGGGTCGACGGCGAGTCGGTCAAGTCGCGCACCCCGAGACTGTGGGCCTCGATGCGGTGGTCGATGCCACGGATCCAGGCGGGGCGGGTGCACAGGGCGCGTGCGGTGTCGCCGGCGGCGAGGATCACGGCGGCGGCGCCGTCGCCGACGGGCGGGCAGTCCCCGGTGCGGAGCGGCTGTACGAGGTAGTCACCGACCGGGACCGAACCCGAGAGCTGTGCGTGCGGGTTGTCCGCGGCAGCGGTGCGGCTGCGGTGGGCGATCGCGGCGAGGGCGGCCTCGTCGGTGTGGCCCGCGTCGATCAGCGCCTGGGCCTGGAGTGCGGCGAGGGCGATGGAGTCGGGCCAGAGCGGGCCCACGTAATACGGGTCGAGCTGGCGGGTGAGGACGTCGCGCACGTTGCCGGGAGATGACTTCCCGTACGCGTAGACAAGGGCGGTGTCGGCCTCGCCGGTCTGGAGTTTCACCCATGCCTCGTACAGCGCCCAGGCGCCGTCCATCTCCACATGGGACTCGGAAATCGGCGGGTGGGCGCCGACGCCGTCGAGCGCCATGGTGAAGGAGAAGGCTCGGCCGGCGAGGTAGTCGCTGGATCCCGAGCAGGTGAACCCGATGTCGCTCGCCTTCAGACCGGTGGCGTCGAGGACCTGGTGGAGAACCGGCATCAGCATGTCGACTTCGGAGAGTTCGTCGGTGCGCCGCAGATGATCCGTCTGCGCGAAGGCGACGATCGCTACGTCTCGCATCTACAGCAGCTCCTTGTACACGTCGTAGTCGGCGTCCGGCTCTCCGGTGGGCCGGTAGTGGTCGGGGTGGCGGCCCTCCCCGGTCCAGACGGGTTCGACCCGCAGCCCCATGCGCACCTGGTCGTACGGGATGCCGCCGATCCGTCCGTGCAGGGCGAGGTCGGCGCCGTCGAGCGCGATGTGGGCGTAGACGTACGGCACTTCGATGTCGAGATTCTTCGCCTTGATGTTGACGATGCAGTAGGTGGTGACGGTGCCGCGCGGGCCGACCTCGACCTGTTCCGCGGTGGCGACGCCGCAGGTGGGGCAGGCGCCGCGGGGCGGGACATACACCTTGCGGCAGGACGGGCAGCGCTCACCGACGGTGCGTTGTTCGGAAAGGGCGCCCAGGTACGCGTTCTGGGCGCGGCCGGGGGTGTACGTGTAGTCGAGGCGGGCCGGGGTGACGATGCCGGTGACAGGGTCCGCGAACTCACCGCTGTGCGGGGATGGTTGGCCGACCTCACCCTCGTACGGTTCGAAGCAGGCGATGTCCGTGATGGCACCGGTACGCTCCGGGGACCAGCGGATGCGGACGCGCATGCCAGTGTGCACTGCTCCGGGTCCCGGTGCGTCAAGGACGTGGAGCAGTGCGGTGTCGGCCCCGTCCAGCTTGACCAGCACCCAGGCGAACGGGGCGGCCAGGGGCTGGTCGCGGCGCGGGGCGGGGTTCCAGGCCCAGGTGACGACGGTGCCCGTGGCGGCGACCTCGGTCAGTTCGCGGAGTTCTTCGGCGGTGACGGGGTCGTACTCGACGGGCGGGACGAGGACTCGTCCGTCGGCGGTCCGCACGCCGAGGACGGTCCGCTCGCGCAGTCCGGTGAGGAAGGCACTCTGGACGGGGCCGAGGGAGCGGGTGAAGGGGAACTCGACCACCAGCGGTGCGCTGAGGATGTCGGGCACTGTTGTCTCCTTGGCTCAGGCGCGCCGGTACACAGGCGGGCGTTTCTCGGCGAAGGCGCGGGCGCCTTCCTTGGCATCGGCGGTGGTGAAGACCGGCCGGCCGCGATTCAGTTCGGCGGCGAGGCCCTCGCTCTCGGTCATCTCGGCGGTCTCGTACACGGAGGCCTTGACGGCTTCGACGGCGAGCGGGCCGCAGGCATTGATCCGCTCGGCGACGTCGAGGGCCTGCTCCAGTGCGGTGCCGTCGGGGACGACTCGGCCGATGAGCCCGATACGGGCGGCTTCGTCCGCACTGTACGGGCGTCCGGTGAGCAGCATTTCGAGGGCGTGGGTGCGGGGGATCTGGCGCGGCAGCCGGACCGTCGAGCCTCCGATGGGGAACAGTCCGCGCTTGACCTCGAAGAGTCCGAAGGTGGCGCTCACGCCGGCGATGCGGATGTCCGTGCCCTGCAGGATCTCGGTGCCGCCGGCCACGCAGTATCCCTCGACTGCGGCGATGACCGGTTTGCGGGGGCGGTGGTGGCGCAGCATCGCCTTCCAGTGCAGATCGGGGTCGGCCGTCATCCGGTCCCGGTACTGCTCGCTCTCCATCCCCTTGCCCGCCAGCGCCTTGAGGTCCATGCCGGCGCAGAAGGTACCGCCCGCGCCGGTGAGGACGACGGATCGGATGCCGTCGTCCTCGTCCGCGGCCAGCCAGCCGTCGTACAGCCCGACCAGCATCGGCAGCGAGAGCGCGTTCTTCGCCTCCGGCCTGTTCAGGGTGAGCACCAGTGTGGCGCCTTCGCGCTGCACGGTGAGGTGTTCCGTACCACCCATTGCCTGCCTCCCGTCTCCAGATCCAGATCCAGATCCAGATCCAGATCCAGAACAGGTTGCAGTAGGCCGGGGTTCAGTTCAATAGCTTTCTGACAGTCAGTCAGATTTCTTCTACGGCACCCCTTCCCAGTTGTGCCGGTCGACGCTCTAATGGCCGCCGAGCCACTCAGTGCCCCGGGGTCAGGAGGAACGGTGGAGTACAACCTTGCCGACCTGTTCGAGTCGGTCGTCGACGCGGTCCCGGATCGCGAGGCGCTCGTGTACCTCGACCACCCCGGTACGGGCGCGGAGCGCCGGCTCACCTACGCGGAGCTGGACGCCGCCGCCAACCGGATCGCCCACCATCTGATCGACGCGGGCCTCACGCCGGGAGAGCACCTCGGCCTCCACCTCTACAACGGCATCGAGTACCTCCAGACGGTACTGGCCTGCCTCAAGGCACGCCTGGTACCGGTCAATGTCAACTACCGCTACGTGGAAGAGGAGTTGATCTACCTCTACCGTGATGCGGATCTGGCGGCGCTGGTCTTCGACGCCGAGTTCGACGAGCGGGTCGCGGCCGCCGCGCCGAAGGCCCGCAAGCTCCGCCATCTCGTACGGGTGGGCACGCCGGTGGCGGGCGTGCCCGGTCCGGATGCCGTGGCGTTCGCCGATGCCGAAGCGGCGGGGAGTCCCCGGCGCGGTTTCGCCCCGCGCTCGGCGGACGACCAGTTCATCATCTACACCGGTGGGACCACGGGCATGCCCAAGGGTGTGATGTGGCGCCAGGAGGACCTCTTCTTCTCCGGCCTCGGCGGCGGGGCCCCGACCGGCGAGCCGGTGAAGACGCCGCAGGAACTGGCCGAGCGGGTGGCCGCGGGTGGTGGCGGCATCACGTTCTTCCCCACTCCCCCGCTGATGCACGGCACCTCGACGCTCACCGCGTTCATCGGGTTCAACTTCGGGCAGCGGGTCGTCATTCACCGCAAGTTCGTCCCCGAGGAGGTGCTCCGGACGATCGAGAAGGAGAAGGTCACCAGCGTGTCGCTGGTCGGCGACGCGATGCTGCGGCCGCTGATCGACGCACTGAAGGGACCGCTGAAGGGCACCGACTGTTCGTCCATGTTCTCCGTCTCCAGCTCGGGCGCGATCATGTCGGACTCGGTGCGCGCGGAGTTCCAGTCACTGGTGCCCACCGTGATGATGCTGAACAACTTCGGCTCGTCCGAGTCCGGCTTCAACGGCACGGCAACGGCCGACTCCGGTCCGCAGAACGGATTCCGTCTCCAGGTCAACTCCCGCACTCTGGTCGTCGATCCGTCGACGTACGAACCCGTGGCCCCGGGCGAGCCGGGGCGGATCGCCCAACGGGGACATGTGCCGCTCGGCTACTACAACGACCCGAAGAAGACCGCGGAGACGTTCTTCCGCAAGGGTGAGCAGCGGTGGGTGCTGCTGGGTGACATGGCGACCGTCGACGCGGACGGCATCGTCACCGTCCTCGGACGCGGCTCCCAGTGCATCAACACCGGCGGCGAGAAAGTGTACCCGGAGGAGGTCGAACAAGCCCTCAAGTCCCATCCGGACGTGTACGACGCACTGGTGGCGGGGGTGCCCGACGCACGGTGGGGCAATCGCGTGGCAGCGGTCGTGCAGCTGCGGGAAGGCGCGTCCGAGCCCTCGCTCGACGACGTCCAGGCGCACTGCCGGACCCGTCTCGCCGGATACAAGATCCCCCGGCAGCTGGTGATCGCTCCGCAGATCCAGCGCTCACCGAGTGGCAAGGCCGACTACCGGTGGGCCCGCTCTGTCGTGGCACCCGGCAGCGGGGCTCAGGGCTGAGACGCGCCGAGTCACCCGATTGCCTCAGCCCGCGAGCAACCCCGGACGTGCGACGCGGCCGTCCGGTCGTAAGACCGACCGGCACATGGGAGGCGGCGTCGCGGGGCTGGGTGCGCACATCTGCGGCGTTGTCGTCAGTCAACAACTCCATGGCCCGAAAGGCATGGGAGGGGCCCCCTTCGCGTTGCCTCCCTCCTCCGCCTTGCAGCTGCACCCACCCAGACCCGCTCCTTCACCCACCCCCCCCCATGTGCCGGTCGGTCTAAGCCATTCGGGCACGGGATACGCTCGTCCGCTCACCCTGCGTGGCAGTGGGCGGCGATCGCCCATAGCTTCGGCTCATGAGGAAACGACACATCACCAGCCTCGTGTGCATGGCAGTTGTCTCGGCCACCGCGGTGGCCTGCGCCGAACCGTCCGTCTCCGCCGCTACCCCGGCCGTGCGGACGGTCCAACCGGGCCAGTCGATCCAGGCCGCCGTGGACGCCGCCCGGACGGGTGACACCATCGTCGTCCAGGCCGGCACCTACCACGAGAGCGTCCTGATCAAGAAACAGGGTCTGACCCTGCGCGGCAGCGGGGCCCGGACCGTCATCAAGCCGAGCGCGACCGGGACCAAGGCCGGCAACGCCTGCGCGAAAGCCGGCAACGGCATCTGCGTGCTGGGCACGTCCGCTCACACCGTCGACGGTGTGAACATCCGCTCCCTCACCGTCTCCGGATTCAAGAAGAACGGCATCTGGGCGTCCTGGACCGACGGTCTGAAGGTCGGGCAAGTGACCGCCGAGACCAACGGTGTCTGGGGCATCGCCCAGGAGAGGTCGACCCGCTCCGAGCTCCGGAGCAACACCGCCCACGGCAACGGCGACGCCGGCATCTTCGTCGCGAACACCGTGGCCGAGGAGGGCGGAGCCACCGACACCCGCGGGACGCAGCTCCGCGGCAACACGCTGACGGACAACCGGATCGGCATCACCGCCCGCCGCGTCCGCAACCTCACCATCCGGGACAACACCTTCACCGGCAACTGCAGCGGCATGTTCGTCGTCGGCGACGAGGGTAAGCCGCAGGCCGGGGTGATGACCATCCGCAACAACCGGGTCACCGGCAACAACAAGTTCTGCCCGGCGACCCCCCGACTGCCCGCCATTCAGGGCTCCGGCATCGTCCTCACCGGCACCGTGGACACCAAGGTGCGCGACAACACGATCCGGAACAACGTGGGCGCCACCCCGCTGTCCGGCGGCCTCGTGCTGTTCAAGAGCTTCGTGGGCGCCCACAGCACCGGCAACACCATCAGCCGCAATGTGGTGCTGGGCAACCGGCCCGCGGACCTGGCCAACCAGGAAGCCGGGCCGAGCAACACCTTCACCGGCAACACATGCGCGACGTCCGCACCGGCCGGAATGTGCCGACCGTGACCCGCCGCACGAGAAGAAGCGAGACGGTATGACCACCGCGAGCACCACTCCCATCCCCACCACTCCCCTGCACACCCCGCAGCCGGGAATGCGGCTGCGCGAGATCGCCTTCGGCGCAGCCTGCGCCGCGGCCGTGCGCGCCGCGGCCCGGCTGGGCGTCGCCGACGCGCTCGGTGAGACGCCGGCCACCGCAGCCGAGCTCGCCGCGGAGGTGAACGCCGAGCCGGCGCCGCTTCGCCGGCTGCTGCGCGCTCTGTCGTGCTACGGAATCTTCGCCGAGACCGCCGACGGAAGCTTTGTCCACACCGACATGTCCCGACTGCTGCGCGAAGACGACCCGAACAGCCTGCGGTACATCTCCCTGTGGTGCACCGAGCCCTGGACCTGGGAGGTCTGGCCGCGGCTGGACGACGCGGTGCGCTCGGGCACGAGCGTCTTCCCCGACGTGTACGGGAAGGGGTTCTTCGACTACCTCCACGACGACGCGCACGAGTCGGCGCACATCTTCAACCGGGCCATGACCACCTCCAGCATGCAGTCCGCGCTGGATGTCGCCGAACTCCTCGACCTCGCAGGGGTGTCCGAGGTCGCCGACATCGGCGGCGGTCAGGGGCACGTGCTCGCCAGCCTGCTGGAGAAGCACCCGAAGGTCCGCGGCACGCTGATGGATCTGCCGGGCGTGGTCGCGCGCGCCGACGCCCGGCTGCGGGACGGCGGAGCGCTCGCAGGACGGACGAGCATCGTCGCCGGGGACTGCCGCGAGGCGATCCCGGTCGAGGCGGATCTCTACATCATCAAGAACATCCTGGAATGGGACGACGAGAGCACGCGCAGGACGCTGCGCAATGTCATCGCGTCGGCCCGCCCGGGTGCCCGGGTCGTGATCATCGAGAACCTGGTCGACGACACCCCGTCGATGCGGTTCACCACCGCCATGGACCTGCTGCTGCTCCTCAATGTCGGCGGTGCGAAACACACCAAGGAGAGCCTGATCGAACGGATGGAGGAAGCGGGGCTGATCATCGGCGACATCAGTCCGGTGAACGGATATCTGCACGCGTTCGAGTGCATCGTGCCCAGCTGAACCGTTTCGCCTCACGGCTGAACCGTTTCGCCTCACGCAATCGCCCCGGGTCCGGCTCTTCAGCCGGACCCGGGGCGACCGTCGTGTGTCTCAGGCGCTGGAGTCGCGCTCCCACCGGTAGAACTCGTGGGCCATCGCGTCCTTCGGGCCACGCCAGGTCTGCGGGTCGTACGGACTGATGAAGGCGGTGAGCTTCTGGCTGAGGTCCTGGAACTCCGGGTGCTGGTGCACCTTGGCGATCTCCGGGCCCGGCGGGCGGTCGGACTCGATCAGGTGCAGATAGACGTCGCCGAACTGGAACAGCTTGCGCTGGTTCACTCCGACGAGGTGCGGCAGTTCGCTGCGGTCGGAGGCGGCGAACAGTTCGGCGATGTGCGGCGCCGACTCCGGCGCCATCCGGGCGACGATCAGAGCGTGGTGCATGGGCGGGATGCCTTTCTGATACCCGGCCGGTACCCCGCCGGGGCGGCGGGGTGGCCGGACGCGGGCGGGCGGGGGGTCAGCGGGCGTTGACCGGGGCGGTACGGCGCTCGCGGTCGCGCTGCTCGATCTTGTCCCGGATGAGTTCCATCTGGACGCGCGAGTTCCGGTTGATGTTGTCGGTCATCCACGCGTCGTCGACAGGCGCGTCGGACCGCATCGCGAAGTCCTGCGTCCAGTGCAGCTTCGTGCCACCGGGGACCTCCGAGTACTCCCAACGGATGTTCATGTGCTCGAACGGGCCCGGCTCGACGCGACGCGCGACGACCTTGCGCCCGGCGCGGTCGGTCGTGCGCTCCGAGACCCAGCTCCACACCTTGCCGTTCTCGTCAGGGTGCATGGTCAGACGGAACCTCGTCCTCTCGCCCTCCCGTTCGATCACCTCGACCGCCGCGTACTCACTGAACAGCCGCGGCCAGTTCTCCAGATCGTTCGTCACGTCCCAGACCAGGTCGAGGGGGGCGGCGATGGTGATCTCGTTCTCGGTGTGTCCGGACACTTCAGGCTCCTGTCATGAGGGTGTGGTTGACGAGGTCGAGGAATTCACGGGGCGTCTTGCACCGGTCGGCGTCGGCCGGGAGCGGCCTGCCGTGCCGGTTCTCCAGCACGCCCACGATGCCGAGGAGGCCGAGCGAGTCCAGGCCGTACTCGTCGAAGCCGGACGCGGGCCGGCTCTCCATCTCCTGCGGGTCGACGCTGACTCCCGCGCCCTTCTTCATCAGCGCAGCCAGCTCCTGGTAGGTCAGTGGACCGTTCATGAGGACTTCTCCTTCTCACGCGTGGATAGCGGTGGGGCGCCGCAGCACGAGGGCCGCGTTCGAACCCATGAGGCCGCGGCTCAGCACGAGCGCCGTCCGCAGTTCGGCGGGGCGTGCCCGGCCGGTGACGACATCGAGTTCGTGACACACGTCGACGACGTTCGGGGTGGGAGGTATCAGGCCGAATTCCATGGCCAGTACGGCGGCTGCCGCGTCCAGCACCGGCGCCCCGCAATAGGCCCGCCCGATCCCGGTCTTGGGCGCCGTCACGGGTACCCGCTTGCCGTGCGTGCCGAGCGCGTCGGCGATGGCCATTGCTTCGGCGCGGTCGGCGGAGGGTACGCCGAGGGCGTCGGCGAAGACCACGTCGATCTCCTCCGGCGCACAGCCGGCCTCCCGCAGGGCGCCGCTGATCGCCCGGGCGAGGCCCTCCCGCGACTCCTCCCATCGGGACGCCCCGGTGAACGTCGCGGAGTGGCCCGCCAGTTCGGCCCTGATCCGGGCCCCACGGCGGTTCGCCGCGGCCTCCTCCTCGACCACCAGCATGGCGCCGCCCTCGGCGGGTACGAAGCCGCACGCCTCCGAGGTGAAGGGGCGATAGGCCCGCTCAGGGTCCTCGCAGACGCTGAGGTCCTCGTACCCGAGCTGGCAGACGACCGAGTACGGGGCCAGAGGTGCCTCGGCGGCGCCGACGACCACTGCGTCGGCGCCGCCGCGGATGGACCGGGCGGCATGCGCCAATGCGTCCAGGCCGCCCGCTTCGTCGCTGGCCACGACGGCGCACGGCCCCTTGAATCCGCCCCGGATGGAGATCTGGCCGGTGCTGGCCGCGTAGAACCAGGCGATGGACTGATAGGGGCCTACGTAATTGGACCCCTGTCCCCACAGCCGTTGCAGTTCGCGCTGACCGAACTCGCCGCCGCCGGAGCCGGCGGCGGTCACCACTCCCACGGCGAACGGGTCGCCCTCGTAGTCGGCCCGGCCGATCCGGGCGTCGTCGAGGGCGAGATCCGCTGCGGCCATCGCGAAGTGAGTGAAGCGGTCGGTCTGCACGAGGTAGCGTTCCTCGATCAGGTCCACCGGGTCGAAACCCCTGATCTCGCCTGCGACCCGCAGCGGCAAATGCTCGCAGCCCTCGCGGGTGACGCGGTCGAGGACGCTCGTCCCTTCCTGTGTCCTCTTCCAGAACGACTCCGTGGTCGTGCCGTTGGGGGCGACGACACCGATGCCGGTGACGACGGTACGCCTGGCCTTTCGGGTGCTCATGGTGTCCTCCCACCTGTTCTGGTCAGGGCAACGGCGGACTGGAAACCACCGAATCCGCTGCCGACCGACAGGACGCTGCGCAGCTTCCGGGGCCGTGCCTCACGCGGCACGTAGTCGAGGTCGCACTCCGGGTCCGGGGTTTCGTAGTTCGCCGTCGGCGGCACCGTCTGGTTGACCAGGGACAGTACGCAGGCGGCGATCTCGATGGCGCCGATGGCGCCGAGCGAGTGACCGACCATGGACTTGATGGAGCTCATGGGCACCTCGTAGGCGTGCGTGCCCAGGGCCCTCTTCACTGCGGCCGTCTCATGACGGTCGTTCTGCTTCGTGCCGGATCCGTGCGCATTGACGTAGTCGATCTGTGAGCTGTCTATCCGGGCATGACCGAGGGCCCGGTTGATGGCCTCGGCCATCTCCAGTCCCTCGGGGGTCAGCCCGGTCATGTGATAGGCGTTGCCGAAGGTCGCATAGCCGACGATCTCGCAGTACACGGTGGCACCGCGGGCTCGGGCATGTTCCAGCTCCTCCAGGACGAGTACGGCTCCACCCTCGCCCATGACGAAGCCGTCCCGGTGGGCGTCGAACGGCCGGGAGGCGTGCTCCGGGTCGTCGTTGTTCGCGGAGGTCGCCTTGATCGCGTCGAAGCAGGCCACCGTGATCGGAGTGATCGGCGAGTCGGACGCCCCTGCGATGCAGACGTCGACCCGCCCCTCCTCGATGGAGTGGAACGCATACCCGATCGCGTCGAGGCCGGAGGTGCAGCCCGTCGAAACGGTCTGCACCGGGCCGTGCGCGCCTACCTGCTCGGCGACCGCCGAGGCGAGGGAACTGGGTGAAAAGGCCCGCTCCAGATGGCGGCCGGCCGGGCGGTGGTCGACGTCCCAGCGGGCGCCGCTGCCACTGACGGCGACGTAGTCGTGCTCCAGCCGGGTGGTGCCGCCGACGGCGGTGCCGAGGGACACCCCGATGCGCCAGGGGTCCACCTTCTCCGGGTCGAGGCCCGCGTCGCCGAGGGCTTCCCTGGCGGCGACGAGCGCGAATTGGATGTACCGGTCCGAGCGGGCGATCTCGTCCTCGTCGAGGCCGTGGGCCGCAGGGTCGAAGTCGCACTCGGCGGCGATCCGGGAGCGGAATCCCACCGGGTCGAACAGGGTGATGCCGCGCGTCGCGGTGCGTCCGTTGGCGAGGAGGTCCCAGAAGGCCGGCGCGCCGATTCCGCCCGGGGCGACGACACCGACTCCGGTGACCGCCACGCGCCGGGTCATGAAGCCGCCTCGGTTCGTTCTGGCGGCGCGGCCCGGCCGGCGGTCTCGGTGTGCTCGGTGTCGACGTGACCGAGCTCCGGACGCGGGGCGAGCGGACCAAGGTGGAAGACCATGCGCGCTTCCACATCTCCCACGTTACGGAACCGGTGACGTACATGCGGAGGGATCAGCAGGCCCTGGTCGGGTCGCAGGGCATACGGTTCCCCGTCCAGGTCCACCTCCAGGAGACCGTTCACGACGTACACGAACTCCTCCGAGTACGGGTGGTAGTGTTCGCCGATGCGGTCGCCGGGCTGCACGATGGCCAGCCCCATAAAGCCGCTGGTGGCACCCACCGCGGTCGGCGTGAGCATGGCGCGCAGGTCGCCTCCGCGCCTGCGGTTGGGTTGGGTCTCACTGAGGTCCACGATGCGTGGCCGATGCGTGGTCATGACTGCTTTCCTCCTGGCGCAGTGCGCGTGATGTTGACGGGTTGAGCGAGAACCCCCCAGGGTGCTGACGCGCGGTTCAGGAATCCGCGGCCCGACGATCGGTGATCAGGGTCATCTCGGACTTCTTGAGGAAGCGCGAGATCTCCTGGTCGTTGGTCGGCGCGGCGTTGACGCCGCCGTCCAGGAGTCGTCCGAGCCGGGTCACCTTGGCGGGGTCGTCGATGCCCAGAGCCTGAGCAGGCTGCGCGTCCAGCGGGCCGACCATTTCGAGGAGCCGCACGACGATGTCGTCGCGCTGGAAGATGGTGCTGCTGTCGATCGGGCTGTTCCGGTCCTCGGCCGCCTCCTCGTCGTTGCCGGCGAGCAGCCGGGCGAGCGCCATCCCGCACCCCTCCTTGGCCTGGTAGAACAGCGCATGCCGACTGATGTCCGCAGCGTTGTGCCGGCCGGCGGTGACGTGGTGGACTGTGGGCAGAGCCGCCCGGGTGAAGAACACCCGGGCCGAGTTCGGGTCGCTGAGGTCCCGGTCCTGCTCCAGGTACGGGTTGATGGCCTCCTCGACCGCCCTGATCTCGGGCTGACGGGACACATGGCGCAGCGCCGCAAGGAGGTCCCCCTCGACCTCAACGGCCCGGACGACCCGGTTTCCGTGCATGAAGAGCGAGGTACGGCGCAACCGCGTGTGCTCGTCGACCCGGGCCTTCGGGGCGTCGTAGTCCGCGAGGATCTTCGCGACGACGTCCTCACTGCCGGGCTTCACGGTGAACGTGAGGGCGTGGCGGACCACGCCGTCGCCCAGCCGGGGGGCGGACTGCAGGTTGCGCTTGGCGCCATCGGGGGTGCTCTCGAAGGCGGTCCCGGTCTCCCGCAGCACGGAGAAGCGCAGCGACCGGGTGTCGCGTACGCAGCTGTGCAGGGGCTGAACCGTTTGGACGTGCTCCTCGCTGTTGACCCAGGCGAGGAAGGGCGGTGCGCTCTCCCATTCGCTGGTGATGAGCCACTGCGAGGGGTTCTCGATCGACTGGCACAGCTGGTCGCTGATGTGCCCGGGTACGGATGCCACCTGATTGCGCAGGTGCTCGTACGCCTCAAGGAATTGGTTCTGGGCTCCGTCGTGCAGATCCAGCAGCAGAACGACCCGCAGCCTGGAGCCGTCGAAGGCGGACTGCGAGATCCGGTCCGAAAAGGTGGTCATATGTCGTTCTCCTTCGAGACGGCGTGGCGTCCACGTGAATGGCAGGCCGTCGGTTGTCGAATGGAATCGGAGCCGGGAATCTCCCGGCGGTTGCGTGCTGTCCGCTCCCGCGCCGCGGGCTGCGTCTCCGTGACCGATCGTGAAACGCTGGTCCGGTCGACGCGAGATTTATGAACCGTTCAGGTGAGCAGCCGTCCGGAGGCCGTCCGAACGGCTCCCGCAGGGGCATGAACAATGCATCTGTACGGCGTCGGAGCTGGAGCAACTGATGAACGAGAACGTCGAACTCCGTGTACCCGTCCTCATCGTGGGCGGCTCCCTGGTGGGTCTGTCCGCATCACTTTTCCTCGGCCGGCTCGGAATCGAGCATCTGCTGGTCGAGAAGCACGCGGCCACCTCCACACACCCGCGTGGCCGCGGCAACAACGTACGGACCATGGAGGTGTTCCGCACGGCGGGAGCCGAACGGCGGATCCGGGCGGCTGCTTCGGTGCTCGCGGAGAATCACGGGATTCTGCAGGCGGGTTCGCTGACCGGCGACGACCAGGAGTGGCTGTTCAGGGAGATCGACCCGGGCGGCGGCCTGGCGCGGTTCAGCCCGAGCGGCTGGTGCCTGTGCAGTCAGAACGATCTGGAGCCGGTGCTGCTGGCGCAGGCCCGTGAGCAGGGCGGCGACATCCGGTTCTCCACCGAAATGATGACGTTCGACCCGGATGGCTCAGGGGTGCACGCCACCCTGAAGAACCGGGAGACCGGTGAGCACATCAGCGTCCGTGCGGACTACCTGATCGCGGCCGACGGTCCGCGCAGCCCCATCCGGGAGCAGCTGCGGATCGGTCAGTCGGGACCCGGCGACCTGTTCCACAACGTGAGCATCACCTTCCGCTCGCGGAAGCTCGCCGACGTGGTGGGCGACCGGCGTTTCATCGTGTGCTACCTGACCAAACCCGGGGCGGACGGTGCTCTCTTGCCGGTGGACAACAAGAAGGAGTGGGTGTTCCACGCGCCGTGGCAGCCCGAACGGGGCGAGACGCTGGAGGACTTCACCGACGAGCGGTGCGCGGAGCACATCCGCCGGGCGACCGGTGCGCCGGACATCGACGTGGAGATCACCGGGAAGGCCCCGTGGCACGCCGCGGAGCGGGTCGCCGAACGGTACGGCCGGGACAGAGTCTTCCTCGCCGGCGACTCCGCCCACGAGATGTCGCCGACCGGGGCGTTCGGCTCCAACACCGGTATCCAGGACGCGCACAACCTCGCCTGGAAGCTCGCCGCCGTGCTGCGCGGCGAGGCCGGTCCGGGGCTGCTGGACACGTACGAGGCGGAGCGGCTGCCCGTGGCACGGGCAACGAGCGAGCGAGCCTCGTCCCGTTCCGCGGAGCACAGCCACCCCGGATATGCCCCGGCTCCCGGTGTGGGCGGCGGGAAGAAGGGCGGCCTGCTGCCGGTGGCGCTGGGATACCGCTATGTCCGGGGCGCCGTGCTGGGTGTCGACGCCGAGCAGCCGGTGGTGCCGCAAGGGCTGCGGCTGAACGGTGACCCCGGCTCCCGGGCACCGCACCTGTGGGTCCGTCAGAAAGGCGAGCGCAGGTCGACACTGGACCTGTACGAGCGGTCGTTCGTGTTGCTGAGCGACGGCGCGGATGTGGCGTGGCGCCGGGCGGCGGCGCGCGTGGCCGCCCGGCTCTCGGTGCGGCTCGACGCGTTCGGCATCGGCGCCGGCTCCGACCTGGAGCCGGAGAACGGGGCGGACTGGGCACAGGCGCACGGTACGAGCGCCGAGGGTGCGGTGCTCGTGCGCCCCGACGCCTTCGTGGCCTGGCGCTCGGAAGGTTCCGTCACCGATCCGGAGGCGACGTTGTACGAGGTGCTGTCCTCCCTGCTCAGCCGGGGCTGACGCCGCCGGCCAACGGTTCGTCGATGTCTCGGTCCATGCCGAACGACCGCAGCGCCGCAAGGAACTCTGCCGGCCGGGCGGTGTGGACGAGATGTCCGGCGTCGATGGTGACCAGGCGGCAGCCGGGGATCTGCTGGGCCATCCAGGCAAGCTGGTCCTGCGCGAGGTGGCTGTCGGGACCCCCTCCGATGATGAGGGTCGGGGCGGTGATCTCGCCGAGGCGCGCGCGGGCCGCCGGGTCGGGGTCGTTCAGCTGGGCATCGATCGACGGGACGACGGGCCAGTCGAAGTCGACTTCCGAGTCGGGACGTTGGGCGGGCGGGCGCGGCGGATCGAGCGGGATGAGCGGCGGGGCCTCCTCGATGACGAGCCTGCCGATCAGTGCTGGTTCCTGTTCGGCGAGCAGGAACGCGGCGACGCCGCCCATCGAATGTGCGACGACAGTGGCGCCGGACAGATTGCGGGCTGCCAGGAAGGCGTGCAGGTCGTCGCGGAACAGCTCGAAGGAGTAGCGGCCGGTCCAGTCGCTGAGGCCGTGGCCGCGGAAGTCGAGTGCGTACACCCGGTGGCCGGCGGCGAGTTGTGCCGCGATCTCCGTCCAGGTGCGGCTGGATTCGCCGCGCCCGTGGACAAGGACGACGGGCGGAGCGGACGGCTCGCCCCACACCCGGTAGGCGAGGCGAATGCCTCCGGCCTGGACGCTGCGCACCTCGGGGTCGAGGAAGGCGTTGACGGTGCGGACGAAGGCGCCCGGGTCGTCGATCCACGGGTAGTGCCCGGCGCCGCGCTGCACGGCGAACTCCGCGTTCGGGAACAGCGCGGCCAGTTCGGCGGCGCGGTCCGGGGTGGGTCCTGCGTCGTACTCCCCCGCGAGGACGAGCACGGGCGCCATGACGCCCCGCAGGGCGGTGACAGTGCCGGCCGGATCGAACGCACCTTCCTGGTAATAGGCCTTAGCTGCCTCGGAGTTTGCCTGCTCGGGAGCGGCGGCGGCGTGCGCCCGCGCGGCGGCGTCCCATCGTCCGTACGTGAACGGCTCGATCGCGGACCACGCGTCTCCGAGGGAACGCCGCCCCGCCCATATGGACTCCAGCGCGTCCCGGCCCTCCGCGAACCACGGTTCGTCACGGCGCAGTTCGGAGGCGTCGCGCCAGTCGTCGTCGGTGACGGTGATACCGGCGGCGCGGGTGCCGGGGGTGACGAGGGTGAGCGTGCGCAGCCGCTCCGGGTGCCGGGCGGCGTAGAGCGCGGCCAGGTTGGCGGACGCGGAGTGGGCGAGGAGATCGATGCGCTCGTGGCCCAAGTGGGCGCGCAGTGCCTCCACGTCGTCGACGAGCCGGTCGCAGCGGTACGTCGATGGGTCGTCCGGCGCGGCGGAGTCCCCGGTACCGCGAAGATCGAGCAGCACCAGTTGGCGGTGGGCGGCGAGTCCGCCCAGGTCGCCGAGGTAGGAGCTGGCCCGCATCGGCCCGCCGGGCACACAGATGAGCGGCTCGCCCTCCCCCAGCAGGTGATAGGCGATCCTGGTCCCGTCGTATGCGTGGAAGGTCGGCATGTACGCCATCCAAACAGGCCCCATGGCGTGATGCAGCTGTGTTCGGTAGAAGCGTATCCACGATGTGGTACGGCTCCCGAGTGGGAAGACCGGCCGGTGCCGCGGTCGCCACAAGGCGGCGTCACCGGTCCACCCGTAACCGGCGGACCCGAGGGGCTGCGCACACATGCGTCACGCACGAACTCTGAACCTGACCTCCTATTCGGTGCGCAGGGCCGTGGCGGTTCGGGCCCTGGCGGCCCAGCCGGCGGGCAGGAGCGCACCCAGGATGGCGATGAGCAGGCCACCGACTACGAGCGGGAGCAGTTCGGTCCCGTGGTAGACGGCGATGACGGAACCGGGGAGGCGGAGCCCCACGCTGTCGCCCATCGCGGGGATGACCCAGCCGTGCAGGGCTACGCCGAGCGGCACGCCCAGGGCGCCCGCGACCAGTCCGGTCACGACGACCGAAGTGAGGACCATCGCGACGGTCTGCCGGGGGGTCATGCCGAGCGCCTTGTGGACACCGATGTCCCGGACGCGCTCGCGGGTATCGAGCAGCACGCCGTTGAGCACGCCGAGCGCGGCGACGGCGACGAGCATCAGCGTGAGGGTCGCGGACAGCGCGTTGAGCGTGACGACCATGTCGCTGCCGGCGTCGAGCCCGCCGGCCCGAGCGGTGACCCCCAGCGGTGCCAGGTCCCTGTTCAGCGCGTCGACGTAGTCGGAGACGTCGGTGCCTGACGTGACCGCGATGTGATGGCTCGTCTCCGTCAGGTCGGGATGTACGGCCGTGAGGGTCGAGGCGTCGGTGAAGACCTGCATGCCGTCGTTACGGGGGTCGAGGATCTCGCCGACGATCCGGACCGTGACCGGCTCGCCCAGGCCGTTCAGGGTGACGGTGTCGCCGATGCGGGTGCCGGTGGCGGCCAGGAAGGGGGTCGGGACCACGGCCTCGCCGGGCCGTTCGATCCAGCGGCCCGACACCATCGTGTAGCCGCCCCAGGAAGCGTCGCCGGTGAAGGCGATCACGTAGATGGTGCCGGTCAGGCCGGACACGGTCGCCCGTAATGTCGCGGCGCTGAAGTACTTCCCGGTTCCGGCGGCGGCCTCGATGGCCGCGGCGACTGCGGCGGGATCGGCCTTGGGCTGCTTCTCGGGGGCAGGGCCTTGAGGTCCGAAGTTCGGCAAGGGCGCGGCCACGGTGACATCGGCGGCGTCGTGGGCTTTGGCTTTCATCACCTGGCTGAGCGAGGCGCCCATCCCCACGGTGAACGTGACGGCGATGGTGCCGAACAGGATCGCCATGCCCATGGCCAGCGCACGGGCGGGCCGCGCGAAGGGCCGGGCCAGGCCCAGGGCGACCGGCTGCGGCAACGGCAGCCGTCCGGCCAGGCGGGCCGCCCACCGGCCGCGCCCCGCCGAAGCGGTACGCCCGACGGCGAGCGCGTCGACCGTACGCAGCTGGCCGGCCCGCCAGGCACTCGCCCACGCGGTCGCCGCCACCAGGCCGAGTACCCCGGCGATCATCGCCAGGTCGACCCAGGGGGCGATGGCCAGGGAGGAGGTGCCGTAGACCTCCTCGGCTTCGGCCAGTACGGGGACGGCGAGCAGGTGGCCGGCGAGAACACCGAGGGCCGTGCCGACGGCGGCCGGGATCAGCGCCTGACCCACGTAGGCCCGCACGACCTGGGCCGGGGTGAAGCCGACGGCCTTGAGGATGCCGATGCGGCGTGTTCCCGTGCCGACGGCCGACGCGACGACGTTACCGACGATGAGCACCGACATGACCAGGCCCAAGGCGCCGAACGCGATGAGGAAGGGGATGTAGAGGGCGGTGTCGCGCTCGGCGGTCTTCTTGACGGTGAGCCATGACTGTTCGCCGACGGCCGCTCCCGGTGGCAGGGATTCCGTCACGGCCTTGCCGCCCGCGGTGATCTGCGCGTCGGTGTCCGCGTCGGTGAAGCGGTAGAGCATCTGGTAGCCGCCGCTGCCGGGTGCGGTGAGCGCCGGCATCTGGGACGGAACCACCCAGGCGTCGGCGGTCTGCGTGGCCGAGCGCGCCACACCGACCACCGTCAGCGTCGGACCGTCGGGCAGATCGGGGAAGGCAAGTTTCATGCCCATGGTCGGGAAGAGCGAGGAGTTGCCGGACAGCACGATCTCGCCGGAGCGCGTGGGCCACCGCCCGTCGAGCAGCGTCACCGCGTCCACGTCCCGGCCGGCATCGCCCCGGCCGACCACGGTCATCGGCCCCCCAGGGCCCGCCCCGTCCGCCCGCGGGGTGACCGTCGCCGTAGAAAACGGCCCGGCTGCGCCGCTCACCCCTTCGGCGTTCCTGGACTTCGACAGCTGCCCGGCACTCACCTTGCCCGCGTCGAACTGGATGGACAAGTGCGCGCCGTGCTGGTTGGCGAAGGCGTCGTCGAAGGGCGCGCCGGAGACCGCCAGCAGCGATCCGCCGAGGACGGAGGCGGCCACCGCCATCATCGTGGCGAGCCCGATCACCAGCGTCTGCACCCGGCGTCGTCCCACCCCCGAGCGCACCACCTTGCCGAGCGCGCTCATCGGGCGGCCTCCGGGGCGACGGCCTGCGACCGGACGTCCTCGGTGATCCGGCCGTCACCGATCCGGACCGTACGGTTGGTGCAGGACCGGGCCAGAGCCAGGTCGTGGGTGACCACGACGATGGTCTGGCCGTCGGCATTGAGGTCGGTGAGCAGCCTGCTGACGTCCTGTCCGGCGGCCGTGTCCAGGGCCCCGGTCGGCTCGTCGGCGAGGAGCAGTGGCGGCCGGTTCATCAACGCCCTGGCCACCGCGACGCGTTGCCGCTCGCCGCCGGACAGCCGTCCCGGGTAGGCGCGGGCGTGCCGGTCGATGCCGAGGTTCTCCAGGAGTTCCGCCGCCCGGCGGTCAGCCTCGACACGTGCCGTACCCGCGAGCCGCGCGGGCAGGACGACATTGTCGGCGACGGTCAGATCGTCGAGCAGGTTGAAGAACTGGAAGACCATGCCGATCTTCGATCGCCGGTAGAGCGCCGATCCGGCCTCGCGCAGCTGATCCACCCGCACCCCGTCTACGGTGACGGTCCCCGCATCCGGCCGGTCCAGGCCCGCGATCAGATTGAGCAGCGTGGACTTACCGCTGCCGGAAGGGCCGAGGACCGCGACGGCCTCGCCGGGCTCCACAGTCAGCGACGCCTCGTGCAGTGCGGGCGGGCCGTCGTCGTATCGTCGGCTCACCTCGCGCAGTTCGATCACCGGCATGGTCATGAAAGGGCTCCTTCGACGCGGGCATCAGACCCGTTGGACGCTAGGAGCGCGCCCGGCCTCTGCGCGTCGCCCGCCCGAACTCCTTGCCGTACCGCATCGGGATGACCTGCCGGAACGTCATCCTTTCGATGTAGGCGCCCGATGTATGCGAAACACCGGGAACCGACCACTGAGGCGGACTCCTACGGTTCAGGCGGCGGCGACAATGAACCGGTGATGAACGTACGTACGACGCCGGAGCGGCTGTGGGCCCTGGCCCGCGAGGTGGTCCGCGACGCCAGGTTCCCGACCGGTGCGCCGCTGCGGCTCAGCCGTCGCGCCTGGCAGTTCGACGTGCTGGTGGCGCTGACGCTCGGCATCGCCACTGTCTACTACGGCATCGACAACGCGAACAACATCGTGGTGCGTGAGATCGCACCCGGCGTGGAGTACGTCGTGCCGCGCCCGTCCGGCCCGGGCGGCCTGGCCTTCATGGTGACCCTCGCGGTCGTCGCCTCGGGTGCCGTGGCGCTGCGCCGCCGCTTCCCGCTCACCGTGCTGTGCATCGTGACGGCCGCGGTACTGGCGACACCGCAGAGCGTCCTGCGGCTGACGTTCTACGCGTTCGTGATCGCCGTCTACAGCGCCGCCGTCTACAGCCCCTACCGGGTGGCGACCCTGTCGGCGCTGCCGGTGTCGGTCCTGCTGGTCGGTACTTCGGGGGACTCGGTGACACCGATCGTCCCCAACGAATACATCGTCCTGCTGATCCTGGTCCCGATGGCAGGAGCCGCCCTCGGGCTGCGCACCTGGAAACTCCGGACCGACGAAGGCCGGACCCGGCTCTCCGCTCTGGAACGCGAACAGGCCGAGGCGCTGCGCCGGGCGGTCGAGCACGAGCGCGCGCGGATCGCTCGCGAATTGCACGACGTCGTCACGCACAACGTCAGCGTGATGGTCATTCAGGCTGGCGCCGCCCGCAAGATCATGAAGACCGCCCCCGAGCAGGCCGGCGAGGCCCTGCTCGCCGTCGAGGCCGGCGGTCGGGCAGCCATGACCGAACTGCGGCACGTCATGGGCCTGCTCACGATGGCCGGCGAGGGCGAGTCGGCGGGCGGGGTCGAGAATCTGGCCGACACAGGCGCGGAGCTGGCCCCGCAGCCCGGCCTGGAGCAGCTGGATGCGCTCGTCGGACGCGTAAGGGACGCTGGACTGCCGGTCGACCTGACCGTGACCGGCCCGCCCTGCGAGATCCCGCCCGGCATCGAGCTGGCCGTCTACCGCGTGGTCCAGGAAGCCCTGACCAACACCGTGAAGCACGCGTCCGGTGCCACCGCCTCCGTGACCGTCGAATACGGACCGGAACGGCTCCGAGTGGAAGTCACCGACACCGGTGGACTCCCGGACGCGGGCGCGGCCACCGGAAACGGCCGGGGCCTGATCGGCCTGCGCGAGCGCCTCGCCGTCTACGACGGAACCCTGAGCACCCACCGACGCCTGACCGGCGGCTACTGTGTGGAAGCGCTGATCCCCCTGGAGGCACCGTGACCGAGCAGCCGCTGCGTGTGCTCCTGGCCGACGACCAGACCCTGGTCCGCACCGGATTCCGGATGATCCTCGGCGCCGACGGCATCGACGTCGTCGCCGAGGCGGCCAACGGAGTCGAAGCGGTCGAAGCGGTCCGCCGCACACGTCCCGACGTGGTCCTGATGGACATCCGGATGCCGGAGATGGACGGCCTGAAGGCCACCCGCCGCATCCTCACCGGCGCCCCCGGCGAACCCCGCGTCATCATCCTGACCACCTTCGACCTCGACCGGTACGTCTACGCGGCCCTGTCCGCCGGGGCCAGCGGCTTCCTCCTCAAGGACGTCACCCCCGAGCACCTGGCCTCGGCCGTCCGCACGGTCCGTACCGGCGGCGCTCTCCTCGCGCCCGCCATCACCCGCCGCCTCGTGCAGCGGTTCGCCCGGCACGGCAGCGACACCGCCGCCCTCCACCGCGACCTCGCCTCACTCACCCCGCGCGAACTGGAGGTGCTCGGCCTGCTGGCCCGAGGACTGAGCAACGCCGAACTCGCCACCCGCCTCCACCTGGCCGAGGCGACCGTCAAAACCCACGTTGCCCGCATCCTCGCCAAACTCGGACTCCGTGACCGTGTCCAGGCTGTCATCGTCGCCTACGAGACAGGGCTGGTCAGCGTCGGCGAACGCGAGGCCGCCCAGCAGTCCACCGAGCAGACGTAGACCGAAGCCGAAGCATGGCCGGCCCTCACGCGAACCCCAGCCGTTCGCCCCGACTTGTGCCGAGGACGCTCCTGGTCCTCCAGCAGTGTCCAGACCAGGGCCTTCTTCCGGATCAGCCCGGCATGATCCGAAAAAAAGGGCGCCAACGACCTTCTCCGCGACAGGAAGTGGATCAGCGGGAGGTGTCATGCGGCTTCGACGGCAAGGCGGGGGAGGGAGTCGACGCGGAGAGTCGGTGACTGACGACAACGCGGCCGGCGCAGTCGCTGGGAGTCAGGAGCCCGCTCCCTGTCGTGGGGAAGGTCCTAAGGGGGTCACAGCTGTGCGAACCGGTCCCTGAGCTCGCGCTTGAGGACCTTTCCGCTCGCGTTGCGGGGGAGCTCGTCCACGAAGAGGACCTTCTTCGGGGCCTTGAAGTGCGCGAGCCGTTCCCGTACATGGTCGAGAAGCTGCTGCTCGGTGGCGTCCTCCCGCAGCACGACGACGGCGGTGACGGCCTCGATCCAGCGTTCGTCGGGCAGCCCCACGACGGCTGTCTCGGCGACGGCGGGATGGGTGTAGAGGGCGTCCTCGACCTGGCGGGAGGCGACCAGGACACCGCCGGAGTTGATGACGTCCTTCACCCGGTCGACGACCGTGAAGAAGCCCTCCGGGTCACGTACGGCGAGGTCGCCGGAGTGGAACCAGCCGTCGCGGAACGCCTCGGCGGTCTCCTCGGGCTTGTTCCAGTAACCCTCGCACAGCTGCGGTGACCGGTAGACGACTTCGCCCGCCGTGCCGTCGGGGACCTCCTTGCCGTGCTCGTCGACAACCCGTGCTTCGACAAAGAGCACCGGCCGGCCGCAGGAGTCCATCCGGCCTTCGTGCTCCTCGGGCCCGAGAACGGTGGCGAGCGGGCCGATCTCGCTCTGTCCGAAGCAGTTGTAGAAGGCCAGCGCGGGCAACCGCTCGCGGAGCCGTTCCAGCACCGGGACCGGCATGATCGACGCACCGTAGTACGCCTTGCGCAGCCCGCCGAGCTCGCGGGCCGCGAACTCCGGGTGGTTGGCGAGCGCGATCCAGACAGTGGGCGGGGCGAACAGGCTGTCCGCCTGCCCGGCCTCGACGAGGTCGAAGATCCGGCCCGCTTCAGGCGCGTCGAGGATGGTGTTCTCCGCCCCGACCGCGAGGTAGGGCAGCAGGAACACATGCATCTGCGCGGAGTGGTAGAGCGGCAGCGAGTGGGCGGGCCGGTCGGTGGGGCGCAGGTCGAGAGCGGTGATCGCACTGACGTATTCGTGGACGAGGGCGCCGTGCGTCATCATCGCGCCCTTGGGGAGCGCGGTGGTACCCGAGGTGTACAGCAGTTGCACGAGGTCACCGGCGGCGGGTTCGCGCTCGGGGGTGAAGGGGCGCGGGGTGGCGAGCGCGCCGAGCAGGGAGTCCGGTGCGTCGCGCAGCGGCCGTACGGCGAACCCGGCCGGGATGCGGTCGCTGAGTGCCGGGTCGGTAAGAACGAGGGCGCTGCCCGACTGCTGCAGGATGTAGGTCAGGTCGTCGCCGGTGAGGTTCTGGTTGACCGGCACATGGACCAGCCCGGCGCGGGCGCAGGCAAGGTACGCGATCAGGTACGCGTCGGAGTTGTGCGCGTAGGAAGCGACCCGGTCACCGGGGTGCAGGCCGTGGTCGGAGAGGAGGACGGCCGCCGCGGTACTGACCGCCGTGTCCAGCGTCCGATAGGTCCAGGACCGGTCGGCGTACCGCACGGCGGTGCGCTCGGGGGTGCGCCGTGCGCTGCGGGTCACGACGCCGTCGACTGTGGAGCTGCGTACACCTGTCATGGCGTGATCCTGGGCGGCCGGGACCGGGCGGTCAAGGGTTCTGTTACCTGCCGAGTTGTTGACAGGACTGCGGGCGTGCTGGCTGAGTTGCGCGTGGCGTCTCGGGACATCCGAGCAACCGCCTTTCTCACCCACCCAGTTGGGAGGAACCTTGCCCCTCCGTAACCGTCTGAGACTTCTCGCGGTGTCCGGTCTCGCACTGTTCACCGTGGCGGCGTCCCTGCCTCCGGCCGTGGCCGACGCCTCGCACACCCGGCATCCGTCGGGCGGCGGGCTGTCCGCCGTGATCCGCTAGGACCAGCAGCCGCAGCAGCGGATAGCCGAACTCCAGCTTCTCCCCGCTCCGCTTGGGATACCGCCAGGTGAGTGCCTCCTCGTCGGGAACATGCACAAAGGTGCCGTCGACGGCCACGGTGCGCAGTCCGCGATAGAACGCGCCGGGCTGATGGCGGTGGGCGACGGGGCCGGCCAGCGTCTCGAACAGGCGCCGCAGCGGCGAGGCCCCTATCCGTCGCCATGCGCGGGGCAGTGAGGAAACGGCAGGCCACACCAGGGGCAGCCCCTGAAGTCCGGCCACGAGCTTGCCTCACACCGCGCGGTAGGAGTCGTGCTCGAACAGGGCCAGCGCGAGGACGAAGTACACCACCATCCGCGAGGGCAGCAGCCGCAGTCTGCGCTCGCGTGCCCCGGTCTCCTCCAGACCCGCGTTCACCAGCGCGAAGTCCACGATCTGGGTCAACTCGCCCAGATGTCCGGGCGCGTACACGCCCCCGGCCACCTCGATCGTCCGGGTGATGACAGACTTCTCCTGCAACGGGACTCCTGCACTTGATCGACTTTCTTCGCCGATCGTTGATCTACAGGCGCCCCGTTGCTCCGTTCAACCCCCTTGACGGTACCGCTTCCCGGCCAAACGCAACTGCGTTGCCCGGCAGCTCCTGCCGACACAACACCCAACTGCCAAGCGGCCGCGGTCCAGTGGC
Source organism: Streptomyces sp. NPDC051020 (assembly GCF_040683105.1). Classification (NCBI taxonomy): domain Bacteria; kingdom Bacillati; phylum Actinomycetota; class Actinomycetes; order Kitasatosporales; family Streptomycetaceae; genus Streptomyces; species Streptomyces sp. NPDC051020. The sequence goes on from NZ_JBFBCG010000046.1 coordinate 62,065, forward strand.
GTCGGCAGCCACCGTGCTTGGCCTGGGCGAAGCGGAGCCAGCCGCTGCGCTGGGCAGCGGAAGCGACGACTTGGTGCAGTCTCTGCCCGGTCGGCTCGTCGTACCTCGCGTTGTTGATGAGCCGCACTGTGCGATGCCGAGGGTGGTGCACAGCCGCTTCACGCCGAAGCGGCGCTGGTGGTCGGCGGCGAACTGGCAGCGGTTCACCAGCGCGTCTCCCAGCGAAATACTTCGACGCCTTCCGTAGGATCTCGCATTCCCCCTCCAGCTCACGGACCTTCTTCCGCGAGGCGGCGTTCTCCGACACCAGCGGCGTGGGCGGCTCCGCCGACACCTCCGCCCGGCGTCCGCGTCGTCTACCCAGTTCCGCAAGGCCTCCGGGCTGATCCCCAGATCAGCGGCGACCTGCCTGATCGTCGCTCCTGACCGTGAGGAGTACAGCGCGACCGCGTCCGCCTTGAACTGCGGCTCGGACCCGTCTCACTGGCCGCGTTCGCGTGCTTGCCGCCCGTTTCGAGACCGTTCAAGAGGCCGTAGGCGGCGTGGCCGATGTCCCCCAGCTCGTCCTCCGCGACCACATAGTCAACCGACCCCTTCGCCGGCGTCGAACCCCCCGTACTGTCGGTCGGCCTGATTCATCCTCATGGCGACGGCCGCCTTCTCCGCGGCCCGCTCGTCCTGGAACGACATCGTCGACGCCCTCGTGTCCCTGATCGGAAAGCTGCCCCGCGCGCCACGCTACCCACGTGATCAACGATCTACCACAGGTGATCGATCATACGGACGGGTTCTTCACTCACGAGCGTCATTGCGCCCGGCCTACGCGAAGGGCCACGTCAGCGGTAGGCGCGGGACCGAAAGATGGGTGACAGCATGTATGGAATCGTCGATCACGGTCGACAAGACTTGCTCCGAAAACGGCTCCCCGGTCCGGGGGAGGTCGACGCTGCGCCGAAAGCACCGACCGGGGCAAGGGGGAGATGGGGCGTGTCGCTGTTCTGGCGGATGTTCCTGTCGAACGCCGCAGTGCTCATGCTCGCAACCGGGCTGCTCGTAGGCCCGTGGGTCACGGTGTCCAGCACGGTTCTCATGCACGAGGCGCTTGTGCTGGGCGGAGGCCTGATCGCGATGCTGGTGGCCAACGCGCTGCTGTTTCGCATCGTCCTCTCTCCTCTGAAGCGTCTGACCAAAGCGATGGCGGATGCGAATCTGTTGGAGCCCGGTCAGCGCACCCGGGTCACAGAAAGCGGCGAACTGGCGGAGCTGACGGAGACGTTCAACGTCATGCTCAGCCGGCTGGAGACCGAGCGGGCCGAGAGCAGCGGCAGGGCCCTGTCGGCGCAGGAGTCCGAGCGCCGACGGGTTGCCCGCGAGCTGCATGACGAGGTCGGCCAAACCTTGACCGCCGTCATCCTGCAGTTCAAGAGCCTCGCCGACCGCGTTCCGAGGGCCCTGCACGAGGAAGTCATCACCGCGCAGGAGGCGGTACGGAGCAGTCTGGACGAAGTGCGGCGCATCGCCCGCAGACTGCGGCCGGGCGTGCTCGAGGACCTCGGCCTGCCCAGCGCCCTCAGGGCCCTCGTGACGGAATTCTCCGCGCCCGGCGTCACCGTCAGCCACCGGGTGGACGGCTCCCTGACAGCGCTGGGAGCGGAGGCCGAGCTCGTGCTGTACCGCGTGGCCCAGGAAGCCACGGCAAACGCGGCCCGCCACTCCGGGGCGAGCAGGATCGATCTCAAACTGCGTGCGGCCGGTGCGCGGGCCGTGGAACTGACGGTCAGCGACAACGGCAAGGGCTTCCACCGGGCAACGGAGGGGGCAGGACTGCAAGGCATGCGCGAACGCGCCCTTCTCCTCGGCGCGACGCTCACGCTCGGCTCCCACGGTTCCGGCGGCACCACCGTACGGCTGCGAGTCCCGCTACCGACGGGCGGAGCCATATGAACACCCCTGTACGCATCCTCCTGGCCGACGACCACGCCCTCGTGCGACGGGGCGTACGCCTCGTCCTTGAGTCGGAACCGGACCTGACCGTGGTCGGCGAGGCCGACGATGGCGCCCACGCGATCGAGCTGGCCCGGGACGTGGACGCCGACCTCATCGTCCTCGATGTCACGATGCCGCGCATGACCGGGCTCCAGGCCGCCCGTGCCCTGGCGAAGCACCGGCCTGACGTCAGGATCCTGTTCCTGACGATGCACGACAGCGAGCAGTACTTCTTCGAGGCGCTGAAGGTGGGCGCCTGCGGATACGTCCTGAAGTCGGTGGCCGACCGGGACCTGGTGGACGCCTGCCGGGCGGCGATGCGCGACGAGCCGTTCCTCTACCCGGGCACGGAGACCGCGCTGGTCCGCCACTACCTGGACTTGGTCCGGCGCGGCGAGGGCCTGCCGAGGAAGCCGATCACCGAGCGCGAGGAGGAGATCCTCAAACTCGTCGCCGAGGGCCACTCATCGAGGGAGATCGCCGAGTTGCTGGTGATCAGCGTCAAGACCGTCGACCGCCATCGCGCCAACCTGCTGCAGAAACTGGGCATGCGCGACCGGGTCGAGCTCACCCGTTACGCCATCAGGACCGGCCTCATCGAGCCATAGCCGGCGTCGGGTGCCGCCGCCTCCCAGGCCTCGCCGGCCCAACCGTTGTCTTCCAATGGGCCGGCGCCGGTCCGGTGCCCCATGCACCGGATCCCGTACCACCATGCACTGATACGTGTACAAGGGGAAAACGTGAAAAGCCACATACCGGCGCTCTCGCCAGGGCGTCGCGGACGCTCAAGACTCGACCGGTCCAGAGGTCTGCGCGGCACCGCGGTCGGCGTCGCCCTGCTGATGTCCCTCTCCGTGATCCACGGGGCAGAAGCCGCTACCGCCGCCCCGGCTGCCCAGGCGCAACAGAAGCCGGCCGCACAGCCGGTCACCGCCGCGGCCGACATCACCTCGGCGCGCGTACCGGAACCAAGCAGGAAGCCGGCCCGCCGTTCTTCTCCTACAGCGGCGCCTACGTCGTCAACACCGCCACCCCGACGCTGCGGGACACGTTCGTCGACCCCAACGGCGACAAGGTCAACGGCACCTTCCAGATCTTCGACTCCGCCACCAACACCCAGGTCGGCAACGTCATCGTCTCTCCCTGGGTGAACTCCGGACAGGTCGCCTCCGTGACCGTCCCGGCCGGGGTGCTGGCCAACGGCAAGTCGTACAAGTTCCGCACCAGTCCGTATGACGGCACCCACTACAACACGGGCTGGTCGGAGTGGAAGACCTTCACGGTCGACACCACCTCGCCCATCGCGCCGACGGGTATCACCTCGACGGACTACCCGGCCACCGCCTGGATCAAGGGCGCGGGCCAGGCCGGCACCTTCACCGTCACCCCGAACGGCACCGACCACAACTGGCTGGAGTGGTCACTCGACGGCGTGACCTGGACCAAGGTCGCCACCGCCGGCTCCACCGCCGCTAAGGCCAATACCGTTCAGTTAGTGGGCTCGGATGGTGATGTGGGGGCTGTGTTCGGGCTGGGGCCAGTGTGCGTGGTGGGAGCGTTTCGCGGCCCATTTCAGGACCTTGCGTTTGACAA
>NZ_JBFBCG010000047.1:0-62551 GCF_040683105.1 Streptomyces sp. NPDC051020
GCACGCTCGCTGCGTTGTCGGGCTCGCCCCGATACGCCCAGTATCGGGGCGACCCTCCGCCTTGCGATCGCACGCACCAGACGCCGCCCGGCCCGCCCTACGGCCGGACGACGCCACTTTCGAAACACGCCCTAGCGGACCTCACAGCGAAGGCTAGCGCCTGCCCTACCCGGCGCGACCCGCAGGACCAGGCGGCGGCCCGTGGCGCGCACCTCGATCCCCGGGTCGGTGGAGACAGCCTCGCGCACCGGACGCTCCCACACCACGTCCACGGGCGCCCCGCTCCGGTCGGGCCCGCTCACGCACACCGTCGACGAGTGACGCCTCTCCCGTACGAGCACGCTCGCCGGGGCCGTGACGGAGAGCGGGCCCGCCGTGCCCGGCTGCCAGAAGTTGGCGGCGGTCAGCCCCAGCGAACGGACGGCGACGCCCTGCCGGTCCGCGGTGTTGGCCAGGACGGTCAGCCATGATCGGTCCGCCGCGCGGGCGGCGAGCGTGCGGCGGGAGGCGCCCGGCATCAGCAGATAGAGGTACGTGGCGTCGGTGGGGTCGGTGCCGTGGTCGAGCCAGAGGGTCTGCCAGTGGCGGGTCCGCTGCTCGGTGGAGCTGGTGGTGTTGATGTCGGACCAGGCTCCGGTCCTGGCCTCCCGCAGCGTCCGCAGGGCGGCGCCGCCGGGCAGCACCCAGCCGCCGTGTCCGTCGAGGTGTGCCCAGCGCGGACGGGTCCCGCCGTCGAGGGTGAACGCGGCGGAGGGTTCAGGACCGAGGTTGCGGTTGTCGACGATCGTCTCGACCGGGACCCCGTCGGCGGCGCTGATGCCCGCGCCGAGACAGATGACCGTATCGGCGGTGCAGAACCAGGATTTGCGGGCCTGCAGGGTGGATCCCAGGCCCTTGACGTGCTGTCCGACGGCGGCGAACTCGCCGTCGTGCGTGCCGCCGACCCACTGGACGGCGGGCCGGGGTTCGCCCCATTCGCCGCCCGCGCGGTCGGTGAGGCGCTTGGTCGAGACGGTGGTGCCGGGCAGGCGGTACCAGTCGACGGTCGGCCAGAACCAGTCGGTGTACTGGTCGCCTCCCGAACGCCCCTGCCACCAATAGAGCATCCCGGCCCCGGTGTGCCAGCCGCGCGGGTTCTCCCCGTTGCCGCATTCGTACGAGCTGATCCGCTCCGACGCCATGGAGAGGCTGGCGACCCAGCCCGGGCGGCGGTGCACGGCCCGGTCCATGGCGGTGAAGAGCGTGTGCCCGACAGGTTCGGGGGCGGCGGGGACGGCGTCGGCGGCGACGGCCGCCAGCCGGGACAGATCGGCGACACCGAACTGCGGCGCGGTGAGGATCGGGGCGACGGTGTCCCGTTCGATCCACCCCTTCACCATGGCGTTCCACCGGTCGCGCTCGGCGGCTGAGGCGCCACCGGCGAGGAGCGCGATGGCGGCGATCAGCCCCTGCCCGTGGAAATGGTCGCTCCGCATGACCTTGCGCTCGTCGCTCTTGAGCAGCCCCCGGCTGATGGCGCGGCCGTTGACGCTGTCCATCATCAGTCCGTCGTGGATGAGTGGCGCGTAGGCGTGCTCGACACTGTCGAGGATGATCTGCCGGTTGGGGTCGGTGACGGCCCAGCTGGACCCGGCGAGCAGTGCGAAGAGCCGGCCGAGGCCGTCGAGCATGACCTGCCCGTACGTTCCCGAGTAGGCGACCCAGGTGTGCTGGACGAACGACCCGTCGGCGTAGAGGCCGTCCCCCTTCGTCACGTACGGGAAGACGGGCGAGAGGGCGTCGCGGGCCAGGGCGTTCTTCACGGGGTCGCGGCCGAGGATGCCGCGCAGGGCGACGGAACGGCAGAGGTCGACGCGGTTGGCGCCGGTGGACGTGCCGCTGTAGTCGCCGAGCATGGCATCGGGGATGAAGTGGTCCACCGCGGCGCAGGCGGCCTGCCGCTGTTCCTCGGTGAGGTGGTCGTGGAGGACGGCGACGATGTCCATGAGGAGACGTGGGCTGCCGATCTGCCATTCCCACCAGTTGCCGTACCGGGTGGTGGCGGGGCTGTAGATCGTCGCGGCGAGGTGGTCGAGGCCTCGGACGATGTCGGCGAGGAGCGCGGTGTCACCCGTGTGGCCGGTGCCCTGCTGGGCGTACGCCTGGGTCATCACCCACAGGCGGCTGTAGCTCGCGGTGATGCCGGACGGCGGGTCGAAGGGACGGTCGGCCCAGAGGGAGGCCGCGGCGGGGGCCATGGTGGCGCGGAACCCCGCGGCGAGTCCACCGGTCTCGGCGAGCCGAGAGGCGTAGGGCTCGGCTGCGGCGTCGTATCCGGTGCCGAGCGCGAGATCGACCCAGCGCAGCCGGAGGGTGTCGAACTCGTCGGCAGGTGCGTCGGTGGCGTGGGCCTGTCCAGGGAGGGCCAGGCCGAGTGCGGTGGCAGTACTGGTGGCCAGAAAGGCACGGCGTGACCAGGCGGGCAGGAGTGACACGACAAGACCTCCGGAACCTCAGTGGTATGGACCGGCCGCACGCCGGTTCAGATCGACCGGCACATGGGGGGCGGCGTCGCGAGCCCCATGTGCCGGTCGCTCTTGGCACGCGCCCGTGGGAACGGGAAGGGGGTGGGACCGAGACCGCCCCCACCCCCCTCGCCGCCTATTGCTCAGTACTCACCGATCGCCCGGTCAACTCCCACAGTGGAACCGCGCGTTGCCCCAGTCGGCGTGGTCGTTTCCATTACCGTCGCCGCCGTCCCCGACGACCAGCTCGACGTACTTCGCTCCGGTGACGTCCGCCGTGAGCGACCAGGCGGTGTCGGCCGCCCTGAGCACCGGTGACTTCACCTTCTCCGTGCCGTCGGCCGTGACGCTGAACTGCACGCTGCCCGCGCTCTTCTGGACATCGTCCACGCCGACCTCGGCGGTGAACGAGGTGCACTGGCCGCCCAGGTAGTAGCGGATCTTCGCGGGGGCGTGGCTGCCCAGGCCCTTGGCGTAGACGGTGCCACCGATCGTCAGCGGGGAACCGTCGCCGGCGCCCGTCTCACCGTTGGAGATGTCACGCTCAACCGGTCCCCAGCCGTTGCTGGCAGCGGTCCAGTCCAGGTCGCTGGCCCAGCTGTCCGTAGTGGGCGGCGGCGGCAGTGTCCGTACGGACGTCTGCGCGCCGAGGGTCCGCTGCGCGCTGCCGACCGTGTAGGACACCTCGGAACTCAGGTTGTACGTCTGATACTTGGCGTCCACCGGCGGAGTGACCCGCCAGCCGGCGGTGGCCTTGGCGCCCGCCGCGACCGAGTCGAAGGTGACCGCGCCCACGGGCTCCGCCTTCCAGCCGTCCGGGACGGTGAGGCCCACCGAGACGCCGGTGACCTGCGTCGCCTCGTAGTTGGTGAAGCTCACCTCGACGACGCCGGCGACGCCCGGCTCCAGGGTCTCCGCGGCCGGGTCGACGCTGAGCGTTCCGCAGGCGGCCATCTCACCGGCCGGGGCGGCGCCGAGGTCGGTCACGGTGAACCCGTCCAGGACGAAGTCGGCACGGTCGGGTGCGTCGTCACGCTTGCGCAGCCCGGTCCAGGTGTCACCGCAGCCCGCCGTGACGGTCTCGGAGAAGTGTCCCGTGGTGCGCTGCTGACCGATCGCCGTGGTGCGGGTCTCGACCGAGTCGGGGGTGCCGTCGGCCGAGATCCGGTCGTACCCGTCGACCCACTCGTAGGCGCCGGCGTGGCTGGACTGGTAGTCGTACTCGACCTTGTAGCGGTGGCCGTCGGTCATCGGTACGGTCCAGGGCGCGGTCCGGTAGACGAGCCCGCCGTTCTCCTCGTGGGCCTTGAGGGACTCCTTGCCGCCGATCACGTCGTCGACGAGCTTCCCGTTCCAGCCGGCCTGGGTGTACGGGGCGTGCAGCTGGGAGATGACGGTGCGGGGGTCGGTGGAACCGCCCGCGTCGCCCTTGAGGAAGGGGCCCCAGCCCTGGTCGACGTCCTCGAAGTCCTCGGAGACGACGGTGTTCTTCTTGCTCTCCGGGGCGTTGGCGACGATGCGTACGTCATCGGCCCGCACGCTCGCCGTACTGCCTCCGGCCGCTTCGATACGGAACATGGTGTGGCCGCTCGCGGGCGCGGTGAAGTTCACCTTGGCGCGCTGGAAATACGTGCCGTGCCAGTCGGACGCGGCGACGTAGTCCTTGGCGGTGGAGCGGTCCACGACGACGGACTTCCCGCCGGCCGTGAGCGTCGTGTGCCGGGTCTTTCCGGGCTGGACCTCGATGAGTGCGGACGCGGTGTAGCGCTTGCCGGGCGTGAGGCCGGAGATGCGCTGCGAGAGTGCCGCCGTGCCGGTGCCGGAGAGCTTGGCGCTGTTGCGGCCCCGGCCGTCGGTGTCGCGGGCGACGGTGCCGGTCTTCGACCAGGCGGTCAGCCCGTCGTCGTTGAAGCCCGGGTCGTGGACCGGGGTGCCCTCGCCCCACTTGGTGTCGGCGGCCTTCGGCGCCTCGTCCGGGTAGAGGACGTACGGCTGACCGGCCTCGGCCTTCAGCGTGATCCTCCCGTCGACGGGCTTGACCGTTCCGGCCTTGACTCGGCCGTTGTCGGTGAGCTTGTAGACGGTGTACGCCCCCGTGGACGGCACGGCCCAGCTGCTCGTACCACCGGACTTGCTGTAGTGGTAGAGCTTCTTCCCGCCGTCCCACGGAAGCAGGTAGTCGGTGCCGCTCAGCACCTTGCGGCCGTGGTCGTAGAAGGTCCGCTTGCCGTCCTCGACGGTGCCCCGGACATCACCGGTGAAGGTGATGTCGTTGCCGTCCCAGCGGGTGATCTTCTGGTGCTGGAGGTACTTGGCGGGCAGGTTGCGCTGCCAGATGTTGTCGTAGAAGGCGTTCCAGTCGGTCTCGCCGGTCCAGCCCTCGAATTCGCTGATGGCGGTCTGGCCGAGGACCGGGTTGTTGTTCCAGACGTCCTTCTCGCTGTTCCGGATGAACCGGATGATCTGCGAGTTGAGGCCCTTGTTGGCGGCGCCGCCGTAGTCGAGGTCGTTGGCCCAGTGGGACCAGAGCGTGCCGCGCTCGAACTTGTCGGACCACTCACTGCCGACGTTCCAGCCCTGCTTCTGCAAGGTCTGGAGGGTCTTGTCAGCGATCCAGCCGTGCGTGTAGTAGACGTCGACGTAGAGGAAGCTCAGGTTGCGGTCGGTCTCGTCGCGCAGTTGCTGGAAGCGCTTGGCCAGGTCGCCGCTGTTGATGTCGCGGCGCTGGTCGATGTAGTAGCTCTGGCCGAGCCAGTTCCAGCCGGGCCTGGTCTTGTCGACGAGCTTCTCGTCGAAGGCGTTGGCCTCCGGGTACGCCTCGGTGGCGTTGACGTGGACGCCGAAGGTGGCACCCCACTTCTTGCCGTCCTTGAGGAGCTCGTTGAGGTCCTTCAACCCGCCGCCGCGCTTGTTGTAGTTGCCGCCGTAGTCGGGGTGGGCGGAGTCGTGCCCCTCGGAGGCGTACCCCTTGAGGATCGCCCTCTGCCCGAGACCGTCCGTGGACAGCGAGACCCGCTTGACGTCGTCGAGGGTCCGCAGGAAGGGGTGGGTGGCCTGGCTGGCGAAGTTGAACGGAATGTGGGTGATGACCCGGTCCGCGGTGTCGTCGCTGCCGGGAGCGATCACGCCGATGGTGCGGAACGCGACCGCGCCGTCCTGCCAGTCGACAGTCTTGTCGCCGTTGGCGTCGGGCGTGATGACGACCTTCGCCCAGGGGAGGTTGTCCCCGCTCTCCGGCTCCGGTGCTCCGGCGCCGCGGTAGGTCCACTGCCCGGACCAGACACCGACCCGGACGCTGCCGTCGTCGGCCTTGCGTGCCTGGTGCCAGAACCGGGCGCCGTCGCCGCCGGTGGCGCCGGACGGCTTGTCGTACGAGGAGTTGGACTCGATGGCCGCCGCGAGCGAGCCAGTGTTGACGATCGCGTACGAGGCACCGACCGGCGCCTTGTCGGCGGCGGTGTCCGCGGTGACCTTGGCGAAGACGTCGGCGGACCGCGTGGAGTTCGTGTCGAGCCGGGTGAACGCGGTGGCGGCGCCGGTGTCGGTGGATCCGACGGAGACCAGGTCGTGGCCGGGGATGTCGAGGGTGCCGACCCGGAACGCCTCGGTGTCGCGGACGGCCGTCACCTTGAAGGTGGTGGCGCGCCCGGAGACCGAGAGCGAGGCGTCGATCTCGACGCCGGGCAGATCGGGGAAGGTCAGCGTGTACCGGGCGGTCGAGTCGGTGACCTCGGGCGCGTCCTTGAGCTTCACGGCGTGTGCGGTGCCGTTGAGGGTGACCTCGGTGACCGGTTTCGTGGAGCCGGACAGCTGGTTGCCGCTGGCCCGGTCGGTGTACGACAGGACGCGCGGGAAGTCGTCTGCGACGGCGACCGAGAGCTGCGGCGATCCGATGACGCCGGCGTCCGCGGGAACGGCCGCGCCGACTGCGGCGGGTGACTGGGTGGCGGCTGTGGCGGGGAGCACGGTCCCCACCAGCGCCAGGACGGCGGCTGAGGCGGCGGCGACAGCGCCCGCCGAAGTGAATCTTCGCGACATGTGCCCTGAGTAGTCCCCGTGTCGGCACACCGTCAACGACGTATGGCCCCGTGGGGCCCTCCAGTCCAACAACCGCGATGCGTAAGTCCAAGTGGACGGTTGGCATCCACGCGGGGCGGCGCCCCTGTGCGTGATGTGCGGGACGCTCACTCCGCCGCGCATGACCTGGCCCCATGTCGGGCGGCTTGGCGAGATTGCGGGGTTTCCCGGCCGTGACCAGCGACCACCTGCGCAACTTACGGAATCACACTTTCCAGAAGTACGTTTCCGTTAACGATTGCGTCTGGCTCGGGACTTGGGGCCGGCCCGCGCACCGCGAATTCGCACCACACCACTTTGCCGGGACTCCGCTCCCCCGTACGGCAGGCAGGCCAGCATCGCCAAGCTGATCGCCACCGACGCCGCGATGCGGGTGACCACCGAAGCGGTCCAGATCTTCGGGGGCGCCGGCTACACCCGCGACTTCCCGGTCGAGCGCTACATGCGGGAAGCCAAGGTCATGCAAATCTTCGAGGGCACCAACCAGATCCAGCGCCTGGTCATCAGCCGGGACCTCGCTCGCGGCAACTCCGGACCGGCCGCACATGTTCTGTCCGCTGCGCACACAAAGGTATGCCCATGAACCCCACCGCATCAGTCGCCCTGGTGACCGGCGGCGCCAGTGGTCTCGGCCGTGCCGTCGCCACGGAGCTCCTCACCGCGGTAGCCCACGTCGTCGCGCCGCGCTGACCCGACCGAGGTCCCCTGCGCCCAACAGGCACGACAGAAAGCCTGTGCCGCGCCTCGCTATCGGGGCGCGGCGGCACCCGCCTCGCCCGGGTGGATGACACGGGCGAGGAAGGCGCGGGTCCGCGGATGCTGCGGGGCCCCCAGTACCTCATCGGGGCGGCCCTGCTCGACGACCACGCCGCCGTCCATGAAGACCACGCGGTCGGCGACCTCCCGTGCGAAGCCCATCTCGTGGGTGACGACCATCATGGTCATGCCCTCATCAGCGAGACCACGCATCACGCTCAGCACATCGCCGACGAGTTCCGGATCGAGTGCGCTGGTCGGCTCGTCGAACAGCATCAGCTCCGGTCCCATCGACAGCGCCCGGGCGATCGCCACCCGCTGCTGCTGTCCGCCGGAGAGCTGCGCGGGGTAACTGTCCGCTTTGTCGGCGAGTCCGACCCGGGCGAGGTTCTCCCGTGCCACGCGTACGGCATCGTCCTTCCCGCGCCGGAGCACCCGTCGCTGAGCTATCGTCAGGTTCTCCAGCACACTCAGGTGCGCGAAGAGGTTGAACTGCTGGAAGACCATGCCGATGCGGCGTCGTACCCGGTCGATGTCCACATCCGGGTCGGTGGTGTCCGTGCCGCCGACGACCACCCGTCCCTCGGTCGGCTGTTCAAGGAGGTTCGCACAACGCAGCAGTGTGGACTTCCCCGACCCCGACGGGCCGATGACGCAGACCACCTCGCCGGATTCGATGGTGAAGTCGACGCCCCGCAACACCTCCAGATCACCGAACGACTTGTGCAGTCCTTGGATCTTGATCGCTGCCGTCATGTGTGTGCCTTCGCCTCTTCCGGTTGTGGTATCGCTCAGGGCCTGCGTGGCTTTCACCGGTCATCTGGCTTTCGCGTGGCGCGCCTCCAGGCGACGCACCACATATCCCAGGGGGATGGTGATGAGCAGATAGCACAGACCGGCGATGAAGATCGGAGTGGTGTTGGCGGTTTCACTGGCCAGATCACGCCCGAACTTGGTGAGTTCACGGGTCTCCAGCGTGACGCCCAGAAACAACACGAGAGAGGAATCCTTGAACAGCAGCACCAGTTCATTGGTGAGAGGCGGCACGATGATCCGGAAAGCCTGCGGAATGACGATCGAGCGCATGGCCAGGCCGCGTGACATACCAAGTGTCCGCGCCGCCTCCATCTGGCCGCGCGGCACGGCCTGGATGCCGGCCCTGATGGTCTCGGCCATGTAGGCTGCCGCGACCAGGCCGAGAGCGACGGCCACCTGCCCGTAGGCGCCGCCGGGAATCATCACGCCGGGGAAGGCGAGCGGAACGCCGACTCCGATGAAGATGAAGATCAGCAGGGCGGGCAGGCCGCGGAAGAACTCGATGTAGACGCAAGCCAGCCAGCGGTACGGCGCCACCGAGGACAACCGCATCAAGGCGATCACCAGGCCGAGGACGAGACCGACCCCGAATCCGGACAGGGTGTACGCCACGGTGTTGGTCAGCGCCACGGTGATCAGGTCCGGAAACATCTGCCGGGCCACGGAGAGTTCGAGGAACTGGTGCTGCAGCTGGTGCCAGTCGGCGAGGGTGCCGACGAGGAGCACGGCGACGGCCAGGAGCGCGTACTGGATCCCGCGGACGATGCGGCGCCGGAGGCGTGGGGACAGTGCGGGCCGCGGCGCGGTCTGCTTCTCCCGCCGGGTCGGCGTGGTGGAGGTCTGGGCGGCGCTCACCGGGTCATCGTCTCCTCGGACATCGGGCCGATCCACTGCTCGTAGAGTTTCTTGTACGTCCCGTCCTGTTTGGCCTTCTCGATCGCCTTGTCGATCGCCGCGAGCAGCTTGGGATTGCCGCCCTTCTTCACCGCGAAGCCGTACCGTTCGCCGGTCTGCACGGTGCCGACCAGCTTGAGCCGGGCTGCGATCGCGGGGTCCTTGAGCCAGTTCTCAACCACCGGATAGTCCTGGATGACCACATCGACCTGCCCGGTGCGCAGCCCGTTCAGCACGGCGTCGGAGCTCTCGAACGACTGGGGGTCCAGACCGTGCGCGTGCGCCTGGTCCTCGCCGGTCGTGGCCGACTGGGAACCCAGCTTCACCTTCCCGGCCTTGATCTCGTCCAGTGACCCGGCGGTCACCCCCTTCCGCGCGAGCAGCGCCTGAGTGGCGTTGAAATAGGGGGTCGAGAAGTCGAGGTTCCGCTTGCGCTCGTCGGTGATGGTCATGCCGGCGGCGGCCACATCGCAGATGCCGGCATTGAGGTCGGCACCCGTCTTGATGGTCTCGAAGGACTTGTCGACGATGGTCTGCTTGACGCCGAGGTCCTTGGCGACCAGGTCGATCATGGCGACGTCGAAGCCGACGACCTTGCCGTTCCGCTCCGACTGGAAGGGCGGGTAGGGCAGGTGGGTGCAGGTGGTCAGTTGGCCGGCCTTGACCAGCTTCACCCCGCCCGCTGTGGTCGCTCCCCCGCTGCCGCCGCTGCAGGCCGTGGTCGCCAGGGCCAGGCAGGCGACGAGTGCGAGGGGGGCGGAGCGGCGGGCGAGTCTTCCGTACGAGTTCACAGGGCTTCCCCTTGTGCGTGGAGGGACGGTCACGCTGCTGGTAAGGAGCCGCAGCCAGACGTGGGCAGACATGGACGTACCGAGAGCGCACGGATCGGAGTGGCGACCCGATGCCGCGATCTCGAGGCGAGCGGTAGGTCGGCCCACCGTGGCGCAGGTCAGAAGGAAAGTCCAGCGTTGATCTTCTTTACCCCTCCCCAAACTCTCCTTACTGTTGGCGCATGTTTGACTCACGGCACGTCCAGACGTTCGCCGAGGTCGTGCGCACCGGCTCCTACGCGGCAGCGGCCCGGAGTCGGGGCTACACCCAGCCGGCCATCAGCCAGCAGATGAAGGCCCTTGAACGAGCCGTCGGAACGCCGCTGTTCGTCCGAGTGGGCCGCAAACTGCGGCTGACGGACGCCGGCGAGGTGCTGGCGCGCCACGCCTCAGGCATCCTGGGGCAGATCGAGGCCGCGCACGAGCAGATGAACGCGATCACCCGCCTGAAGGCCGGGCGGATACGCGTCTGCGCGTTCCCCAGCGCCAACGCGGCCCTGCTGCCCGCTGCGGTCGCCCGCATCACCGCACACCACCCGGGGATCCGCATCGAGCTGCAGGAACAGGAGCCGCCGCTGTCCCTCAACGCGCTCGGCCGCGGCGACTGCGACATCACCCTGGCGTTCTCCTACGGCGGCGCGGCCGAGCAGCAGATCGAACAGGACCTGATCGAAGTGCCGTTGCTCGACGATCCGTTGGTGGTGTTGCTGCCTGCCGGGCATCCGCTCGCACGGCGCCGCACCGTGGAGCTGCAGCAGTTCACGCACGAGCGTTGGATCGCGGGATGTCTGCGCTGTCGCGGTCACTTCGTGGCGGCCTGCGCCGAGGCGGGTTTCGAGCCGGACATCGCGTACACCACCGACGACAACCTCGCGGTGCAGAGCCTGGTGGCCGCGGGAACGGGCATCGCGCTCATGCCCGGCATGGTGCTGTCGTTCATGCGCCACCCCAAAGTCGCAGGACGTCCGGTCGTCCCCGCGGACCACCGCAGAGTGTCCGCCTACACCCTTGCCGGCCATCAAGAAGTACCGGCCATCAGGGTCATGCTGGACGCGCTGCGACACGCCGCGGCCGAGCTTCGCCCCGGCTGCCGGATCACGCATCAATAAGCAGATTCTTGATGGATCGCAAAACTCCCTCACTAGACCGTATAGATGCGGGCAGGCACGCTGCTGAGCATGGATCAGCCTCATGCCTTCGAAACCCTGGCCATTCACGCCGGTCAGGCCCCCGACCAGACCACGGGAGCAGTGGTCCCGCCCATTCACCAGACCTCGACCTACCAGCAGGACGCGGTCGGGCGGCTGCGCGGCGGCTACGATTACAGCCGCGCGGGCAACCCCACTCGCACCGCTCTCGAGGAGTGCCTCGCCGCCCTGGAGTCCGGCACATGTGCGACGTCCTACGCCAGCGGACTCGCGGCCGAGGACACCGCGGTCCGCGCCGTCTGCGCACCCGGCGACCATGTGGTCATCCCGGACGACGCCTACGGCGGCAGCCTGCGGCTGTTCCGCAAGGTGCTCGCGGGCTGGGGGCTGTCGTACACCCCCGTCCCGCTCCGCGATCTCGACGCGGTACGGGCCGCCGTGCGCCCCGAGACCCGGCTCATCTGGTGTGAGACCCCCACCAATCCGCTGCTCGGCGTCAACGACATCGCCGCGCTGGCCGGCATCGCCCATGAGGCGGGCGCGCTGCTCGCGGTCGACAACACCTTCGCCTCGCCGTACCTGCAGCAGCCGCTGACGCTCGGCGCGGACCTCGTGATGCACTCCACCACGAAGTACATCGGCGGCCACTCCGATGTGATCGGCGGGGCAGTGGTGGTACGAGACGAGGAACTCGGGGAGAAGATCCGCTTCCACCAGTTCGCGGTCGGGGCGATCCCCGGTCCCTTCGACGCCTGGCTGACGCTGCGTGGCGTCAAGACCCTGGGTGTACGCATGGACCGGCACTGCGACAACGCCGAACGGGTGGCGGCGATGCTCGCCCAGCACCCGCGAGTGACGCAGGTCCTCTACCCCGGGCTGCCCGGCCACCCGGGCCATGAGGTCGCGGTCAAGCAGATGCGCCGCTTCGGCGGCATGGTCTCCTTCCGTCTCGCCGGAGGTGAGCGTGGCGCGCTCGACGTGTGCGAGCGGACACGGCTGTTCACGCTGGCGGAGTCCCTCGGCGGCGTGGAGTCGCTCATCGAGCACCCGGCCCGTATGACGCATGCCTCCGCGGCCGGGACCCCGCTGGAGGTTCCGGCCGACCTGGTGCGGATCTCGGTGGGCATCGAGAACGCCGACGATCTCATCGCCGACCTGGCCCAGGCGCTGTCCTGAGCCGCGAGGGCGCCGGTCCCGCAGCCGCCCACACCGCCCATCGTGTCCGAGCCACTCCCCCCAACAGCCCCAAAGGAGAGGGACAACATGGCATTCCCCATCGCCACTGCGCCTTCGACGCGACTGGACGAGCTCGTCGAGGCGGTACGCGACACCGTGCGGCTGGAACGCACCCCGGCCGAGACCGCACACCTGGTCGCGGCTCGGCTCGAGCCGTTCCTGGCCCTGCCCGACCTGGTGCCGCCGCAGTTCCGTGCCGGCGACCCCGACCACTATCGCCAGCATGTGGTGCACGCCGAGGACGACGGAAGTTTCTCTCTGGTCGTACTCGTCTGGGAACCCGGGCAGCGCACCCCGATCCACGACCATGTGGCGTGGTGCGTCGCCGGGGTCCACGAAGGCGCCGAGACCGAGGAGCGCTACGAAATGCGCGGCCTCGACGGACCCATCCGGCTCGTGCCCGCCGGGCGGACGGTCAACCCGGCCGGTACCGCCGCCGGTTTCGCACCGCCGGGTGACATCCACTCGGTGCGCAACTCCGGTGACTCCACGGTCATTGCCATCCACGTCTACGGCGCCGATATCTCACGGCTCGGTACCAGCGTGCGCAGGCTGTACCGGTACCCGGTAGGAGATGCGGGGGTGCACGACGAGTCCTTCGGATAAACCGCATCCGGTATGCCGCCGACGGGCCGCGTCCGGCTGCGAACCCGCCAACCACGGTTTCACCGAACCGTGGGCCGTTGACCGGCAGGTTTCGGTCATGGTCAACGGTTGCCTCGTCACAGGGTTCGCCCCGGGTTCCAGGTTTGTGCGTCGGAGGGCGCGGCTATGGTCTGGCCTTCGACTACGCGAGCAGGCCGCGACCGACGCCGCGCTGGCCGAGCACGCGGATCTGAGCGAGCGTCTGGGGAAGGACGAGATCGCGCTCCGGGAGTTGATGGTGCATCGGGTCGAGGAATACGCCTGTCACTGCGGGCACGCCGACCTGTTGCGCGAGTGCGTCGACGGAAGGGTGGGCCAGTGACGAGGGCGAGCGTGAGAGCCTGAGCCCGGGTCGGGGCGGCCCGCGGTGCCCCGCCACCGGAGCACCGCTCGCCCGCCCCGGCCCCGGTGGCGGCGCGGACCAACGGGCCGGGCGAGGGCGACCCAGCGACCTGGTCGCTGTGCCCGAGCCCTCTCCTCAGCGCTCCCGCGTGTACGTCACGATCCACGCAATGGTGAGAAAAACTCCGAGAACCCCCACGCCGAAGATGCCGAAGGACGTCCAGATCCCCTTTCCGTCCACCGCGGAGCGCACCCCGCCGGCGAGCCCGCCGAGGGCCATGCAGATGCCGAGGACGAATGCCCGTGAACTCCGGGGGCGCAGCCAGTGCCACAAGTCCGGACGGCGGCGACCGGGCGGCGGCGGGCCTGCGGAGTGCTTCACCGGTACCTCACCTTTCCTGGTTCTGCTGGTGCTACCACATGGGTGTCACCGGGTTCCTTCTTCGACGGGGTGTAGGAGAAGTCGATTCCCGTCGCCACCACGGCGACCGGCGCACCGAATATCTTCCCCCGAACTTACCGATCGTGTTGATGAACGTGGGGCGATGGCGTTTCCCCTTTACGTCGCTCGGGATCGATCCCTTCTCAAGGTGCTTGCTGGCCTCGCCGACGGCGTACGCGGGCGTGCCACCGGTGAATCCCTGCACCGCGCCGTTGATGTCTCCGCGCACGAGTGCCTCACCGCCGCTCATCCAGGATCGGTAACTGAGGAACTCGGCAATGGGCTTGATGGTGCCGCTGCCCCACTTCTTGGGGGGCTCGCACTCCGTCTTGCCCAGCTTCGCCGAGCCCGGCGCACGACCGCCCCCGTTCCGGTGGAACGGGGGCACCCGTGCAAGCAGATACAGTGCGCGGTCAGCAGCCGCCGCAGTTGTAGTACGTCACGTCCCAGTGATTGCCCTCGTCCGCGTAGATGTTGCCGGAGGCGGACTTGTACTGGGGGGCGCCGTCACCGCGGAGCCCTATGTAACTGAAGACACCATGGACGTAGTTGGTGAGACAGGTGGACTTGCCGAAGTCGAGCTTGTAGCCGTTCCAGTGCGAATACGTACCGCTGGCGTGCCCGGTCTCGGTGCCGCCGGTGATGTTGAGGGCGCAGCCCGTGGCGCTCTTGAGGGTCTGGGCGCCCTGGGCGGTGGCCAGGTTCAGCTGTTCGAACGAGGTGCAGGTGGAGTTGTTCCGGTCGGAGCAGCCGCCCGAGGACGACCAGGTGATGCCCGACGCGCGGAACATCGACGTCGCCTGCGCGTGCGTGAGCTTGGTGACGGCGTGCGCCTCGGTGGCGCCGCTGCCGAGGGCGCCGACTCCGGGGGCGAAGAGGGCGCCGAGGACGAGGGCGAGGGCGGTCAGGACGGGGCGCAGGGTCATACGGGACACCATGGGGAACTCCTCCTGCTCATGACAACTAGGGCAGGGAGATAGTGCCCGAGTTCTACGCGCGTCCGCCAGAGGGCCTCGCGTGACCGCGAGGTGAACGTCGCCCTTCCGGAAACGGATCGGCTCCTCGATGTTGAACTTTGAACAAGATGGGTCTACAGTCAATCTCGTTGAAGGTTAAACATCCACTTCGACCGCCGCTCGATCACGCCCCCCGAGGAGGAGCCATGGCTCTGTTCAACCGCAAGGCCACCGCCGCCCCGTCCGCCCCCGCCACCGTCGCCGTGGACCCGGCCCTGGCCGCCCTGACCGGCGAGTACGCCATCGACCCGGCCCACAGCAGCATCGGCTTCACCGTGCGTCACGCCATGGTCACCAACGTGCGTGGCTCCTTCGGGGAGCACGAGGGCACCCTGAAGCTGGACGGTCACAATCCCGCGAACTCGGCCGCCTCCATCGACGTCAAGATCGCCAGCGTCGACACCGGCATCACCGACCGTGACGGCCACCTGGTCAGTGGCGACTTCTTCGACGCCGAGAAGTTCCCCCTCATGACGTTCCGCTCCACGCAGGCCGAGCAGCTCGGCGGCGACAAGTACCGGATCACCGGCGACCTCACCATCAAGGACGTCACGCGCCCGCTCGCCATCGACCTGGAGTTCAACGGCTCCGCCACCGATGTCTACGGCAACGAGCGCGTCGGCTTCGAGGGCAGTGCGGACATCCTCCGCTCCGACTGGGGCCTGACCTGGAACGCGGCGCTGGAGACCGGCGGCGTGATGGTCAGCGACAAGGTCAAGCTGAACTTCGACATCTCCGCGATCAAGGCCGCCCCGCAGGCCTGATACCCGGAAGTCCTCGGACCCGAGCGCGCCCGCCTTCCACTTCCCCGCCGGGGAGGAAGGCGGGCGCTCGGCTTTTCCTTCCGCTGCGGGTCTGACGCCGTCCGGGCCGGGAGCAAGAGGATCTGCGGCGTGGCCGAGCAGTCCCATCTGCGCGAAACCCGGGCGTCGTGCGACACCGTTGCTGTCGACCATGCCGAGTTCGTACGCCCCGCGTTCGAGGGCGATCTGCTGGGGCGCGCGATGCTGGGCGCATTCGCCGAACTCGTGCAGGCCATCGGCGGCGGCCCGGTCACCGGCCACCGAACCCTCCGCCGTCCCTCTCCCAAGGGGACACGGGGAACGACACGGGATTCGCCGGGAAGTTGACCCCATTGGGCTCTCTGGAGTCGCTGATTGCCCGCACACAGTGTGATCTGGCATTGCGCACCGCGACGAGAAGCGGGCGCCGGACGGGGCAGCCCGGGCTGAAGAGCCGGGGCGGCCCTTGCCAGTCAAGATCGAGAAGTGGAGAAGTCAATGCAGCACAACGAGGGTCAGCGCGTGGAGTACCGGGACGCGGACAACAAGAAGTGCCAGGGCGAGATCACCAAGGTCAGCGGCACCGGCCCGTCGACGACGTACACCATCAAGAACGACAAGACGCACCGTGACGACAAGGTCCGGGAGATGCAGATCGACCAGAACCTGTAGGTGCGACTCCCCGCTGATCCGCTGCCCCTGCCCCCCGTAGGCCGGGCTCGGGCAGGACGCTGATCCAGGGAGTACAGGGGCGCCCGCCACCGCGGCAAAGCGGCCGTGCGGGCGCCCTCACTGCTGCGCAGCAGGTGGTCCGCGTCGGACCGCGCAACTACTCCGTGGGCTCGACCCCGGCCCGCAGCAGGCCGTAGGTGTACGCGTCCTCCAGCGCCTGCCAGGACGCGGCGATGACGTTCTCCGCGACACCGACAGTCGCCCAGTCACCGGTGCCGTCGCTCGTGGTGATCAGCGCGCGAGTGGTGGACTCGGTGCCGGTGCGGCCCTCCAGGATGCGGACCTTGTAGTCGACCAGCTCCAGCTTGGCGAGCTGCGGGTAGATCCGCTCCAGGCCGACGCGCAGCGCCCGGTCGAGGGCGTTGACCGGGCCGTTGCCCTCGGCGGTGGCGACGATCCGCTCGCCCTTCGCCCAGAGCTTCACGGTCGCCTCGTTGGCGTGCGTGCCGTCGGGTCGGTCCTCGACGATCGCGCGCCAGGACTCCGTACGGAAGTAGCGGCGTACCCGGCCCTCGGCCTCGGCGCGCAGCAGCAGTTCGAAGGAGGCGTCCGCGGCTTCGTACGTGTATCCCTTGAGCTCACGTTCCTTGACCCGCTCCACGACCCGGCCGACGAGCTCGCGGTCACCCCCGAGGTCGATGCCGAGCTCCTTGCCCTTGAGCTCGATGGAGGCACGGCCCGCCATGTCGGAGACGAGCATCCGCATGGTGTTGCCGACGAGCGCCGGATCGATGTGCTGGTAGAGGTCGGGGTCGACCTTGATGGCGGAGGCGTGCAGTCCGGCCTTGTGGGCGAAGGCGGAAACACCCACATAGGGCTGGTGAGTGGAGGGCGTGAGGTTGACGACCTCGGCGATGGCGTGCGAGATACGGGTCATTTCGGCGAGTGCGCCCTCGGGGAGGACGCTCTTGCCGTACGTGAGTTCCAGGGCGGCGACGACGGGGAAGAGGTTGGCGTTGCCGACCCGCTCGCCGTACCCGTTGGCGGTGCACTGGACGTGCGTGGCGCCCGCGTCGACGGCGGCCAGGGTGTTGGCGACGGCGCAGCCGGTGTCGTCCTGGGCGTGGATGCCGAGCCGGGCGCCGGTGTCCGCGAGGACGGTGGAGACGACGGCCTGGACTTGGGCGGGGAGCATCCCGCCGTTGGTGTCGCAGAGGATGACGACATCGGCGCCGGCCTCGTGGGCGGCCCGGACGACGTCCTTGGCGTACTCGGGGTTGGCGCGGTAGCCGTCGAAGAAGTGCTCGCAGTCGACGAAGACCCGGCGGCCCTGTTCGCGCAGGTAGGAGACGGTGTCGCGGACCATCTCCAGGTTCTCTTCGAGGGTGGTGCGCAGGGCGAGTTCCACATGCCGGTCGTGCGACTTGGCGACCAGCGTGATCACCGGGGCTCCGGACTCCAGCAGCGCCTTGACCTGGGGGTCATCCGACGCCTTGGCACCGGCCCTGCGGGTCGCGCCGAAGGCGACCAGCTCGGCGTTCTTGAACTCGATCTCCTGCTGGGCCCGGGCGAAGAACTCCGTGTCGCGGGGGTTGGCGCCGGGCCAGCCGCCCTCGATGAAGCCCACGCCGAAGTCGTCCAGGTGCCGGGCAATGGTCAGCTTGTCCGCGACCGTCAGGTTGATGCCTTCACGCTGTGCACCGTCGCGCAGTGTGGTGTCGAAGACATGGAAGCTGTCGTCGGTGGGCTTGGCCTTGGTGGTCATGCTGGTCTGACTCCTGTCGGATGAGTGGATCCGGACGATTGGGCTCCACTTGCCCCCATCATCCCGCGCGCATCGCCCCGGCCGAGGTGAGGGCCGGAAAACGAAAAAACCCCTCGCGTGTGCGAGAGGTCTGCGCGCGGGTCTGGGGCACGGTGGCCGCTCCGTATCTGGTGGTACGGGACGGTCACTGCGGACCGGCGCGCCTGTTGCCAATAATCATGACGAACGAGGACACGGAGGCAGTCTCGCACAGCACTGCCTCCGCGCCCTCGACCGTCTCAGGATGCGGGCGTGACGCTCGTCGCTCCGGCCGGCTCCGTCCGCCCGCCCTCGGCAGCCATCGCGCCGCCCCGGCCCAGGTCGATGTCGCGGGTCTCACGCATCGTCAGATAGACAACCAGGGAGATCGCGGCGCACCCCGCCACGTACCAGGAGAAGCCGGACTCGATGCCGGCCTTCTTGAACCAGAGCGCCACGTATGGGGCGGTGCCGCCGAAAAGGGCGTTGGCGAGGGCGTACGGGAGGGCGACACCCAGCGCGCGGATGCCGGTCGGGAAGAGCTCGGCCTTCACGCAGGCGTTGATCGAGGTGTAGCCCGTGACCACGACCAGGGCGAGCAGCGCCGGCCCGAACGCAGGCCAGAAGTTGCGTACTTACGTGCGCTTCGTTCACGGTCGGGGGGAACGGCCGCTTCGGTACGGGCAGTCCGCCGCACCCGATCGGCGGCGGGATGTTGCCGGACGCGCTCGCGCTCGGCGATGGTGGCCATGGCTGCGGCCGGCACATCCTCGCGGGGCGGGGCGGTGTTGCGGCGGCGCGGGACGTCCAAGAGGAGCTCACAAAGGTGGGGCGGCGTCGCGCGGCTCGTCGAAGGCGCACAGCATGACGCCGTCGTAGCAGAGGCAGGGGGACCGTCTCGCGGGTGATCTCGAGCTCGGGGTGGGCCGGGTCCGGCTGCACGTGGGCGACGACGGTGCCGGGTCGGGCGAAGGCGGCGACGATGCCGACCGGCCGCCAGACGTCCGCGCACGACATTCAACCGAGCGTCTCGTCGATGAACTCGCCGATATGGGCGAGGACTTGGGACCGGTCGGAACCAGGGAGACCCATCGCCACATGGGTGCTGAAGCCGTCCAGCAGGGCCCGTATCCGAGTGGCGTACCTGTCCGCGTCGACCGCGCGCAGCTCGCCGCGGGAGGCTCCCTCGACAAGGAGGGCGACCAGGTCGCGGTGCCAGGAGAGCTCGATGTCGAAGAGGCGGTTGCGGGACTCCTCGTCGACCCCGTGGGCCCGGTTCCACAGCTCCAGCCAGAGCGTCCAGTGCGGATCGCGGGGGCCGTCCGCGACGTACAGATCGATGTACGAGTCGAGACGCTCGCGGACCGGGACCTGGCGGGCGAGGGCGGAGCGGCGCTGCGCCCCGAGCTGTTCCTCGCTCCACTCCAGGGTCTGGAGCAGCAACTCGTCCTTGGTGCGGAAGTAGTAGAGCAGGTGCCCGCTGCTCATGCCGACCTCGCGGCCGAGGCCCGCCATGGTGAGCTTCTCCAGCCCGTGCTGGGCGATGTTCTCCATCGCGGCGGCCAGCACAGTCTCCCGCGGCGGGGCGGCGTTCCGCCGCCGCGTGGTGCGGGCGGGCTCGGGCATGGGATTCTCCGTGGTCGGCGGGGATCTCAGCATACGGGCAGGCGGTACAGCGCCGCCGGGGCCGGACGGGGTGAGGACCCCGTCCGGCCCCGGCGCTGTGCCGTGGGGGTGATGGGCGTGTCAGACGCGCGGCTGCTGCTGGGTGATGCAGTGGATACCGCCACCGTTGGCGAAGATCGGGCGGGCGTCGACCGACGTCACCTCGCGGTCCGGGAAGAGGCCGCGGAAGATCGCCGCCGCGTTCTCGTCGCGCTCGGCGTCGCCGAAACCGCACAGCACCACGCCGCCGTTGCAGATGTAGTGATTGATGTACGAGTAGTCGACCCAGTCGCCGTCCTCCTTCAGGACGGTCGGTGCGGCCACCTCGATGACCTCCAGCGTGCGGCCCTTGGCGTCCGTCCGGGTGCGCAGGAAGGCGGCAATCTCCTTGCAGACCTCGTGGTCGGGGTGGGCCGGGTCGGGCTGGGTGTGGACCAGGACCGTACCGGGGCGAGCGAAGGAGGCGACGATGTCGACGTGGCCCAGGGTGCCGTATGTGCCGTAGTCCGCGGTCAGGCCGCGCGGCAGCCAGATGGCCTTGGTGGTGCCGAGGTGGGCGTGGATCTCGGCCTCGACCTCCTCCTTGGTCCAGTGCGGGTTGCGCTCGGGGCCGAGCTGGACGGTCTCGGTCAGCAGGACCGTGCCCTCACCGTCGACATGGATGCCGCCGCCCTCGTTGACGAGCTTGGAGGCGTACGAGGCCACGCCCGCCCGGTCGGCGACATACGCGGCAATCTTGGAGTCGTGCTCCCAGTCGGCCCAGTCCTGGGCGCCCCAGCCGTTGAAGATCCAGTCGACCGCGCGCAGTTCGGTGCCGTCGGTGACGAAGGTGGGGCCTATGTCGCGCATCCAGGCGTCGTTCAGCTCTCGCTCGACGATGTCGATCCCGTCACCGAGGTAGGGACGGGCGTTGTCGGTCTCGCCGGGGCCGACGACCACGGTGACCGGCTCGAAGCCGCGGATGGTGCGGGCGACCTCGGCCCAGGCGGTGCGGGCCGAGTCCAGTTCCTCGGCGTCGGTGAAGGTGGCGTTGAGGCTGGGCCAGGCCATCCAGGTGCGCTCGTGCGGAGCCCACTCGGCGGGCATGCGGAAGCCGTCGGCGACGGGGGTGCTACTCATGCGGGGAGGGTCCTCACAGGAAGTACAGGCGGTTGAGGGAGACGGATTCGGCCGGCTCGGAGCGGATCGGGTCGCCGTCGAGGGAGACGAGGCCGGTGCGGCCGTCCACCTGGACGTCTCCGATACGGGAGTTGAGCATCAGGTCGGCGGGGCCGATGCCACGGGTGCCGCGGACAGCGACCCGACGGCGGCGCGTGAGCATCCGGTCGTTGCCCTGCTCGAGTGCGGCGCCGGCGACGAATGCGACCGATATGTCGGCGGCGGTGGCGCCGTGGCCGCCGATCTGCGGGCCGAGGACGAGCGGCTCGCAGGTGTCGGTGGCGGCGTTGGGGTCGCCGGTGACGCCCCAGGCGGGGAAGCCGGCCTTCAGCACCAGCTGCGGCTTGGCGCCGAAGTACTCCGGACGCCACAGCACGATGTCGGCGAGCTTGCCGGCCTCGATCGAGCCGATCTCGTGGGAGAGGCCGTGGGCGATGGCCGGGTTGATGGTGAGTTTGGCCATGTAGCGCAGCACACGCGCGTTGTCGTCGTGCTCGCCGTCGCCGGCCAGCGGGCCCAGCTCGGCCTTCATCTTCCCGGCCATGGCGAAGGTGCGGCGCACGGTCTCGCCGGCGCGGCCCATGCCCTGGGCATCGGAGGAGGTGATGCCGATCGCGCCCAGGTCGTGCAGGACGTCCTCGGCACCCATCGTGCCCGCGCGGATACGGTCGCGGGCCATGGCGGCGTCGCCGGGCAGGTCCGTCTTCAGGTCGTGGACGGAGACGATCATTCCGTAGTGCTCGGCGACCGCGTCCCGGCCGAAGGGCAGGGTGGGGTTGGTGGACGAGCCGATGACGTTCGGCACGCCCGCCATCTTGAGCACGTTCGGTACGTGCCCGCCGCCGCAGCCCTCGATGTGGAAGGCGTGGATCGTACGGCCGTCGAGGACGCGCAGGGTGTCCTCGACCGAGAGGCACTCGTTGAGGCCGTCGCTGTGCAGGGCGACCTGGACGTCGTGCTCCTCGGCGACCCGCAGGGCGGTGTCCAGGGCACGGGTGTGCGCGCCCATGTCCTCGTGGACCTTGAAGCCCAGGGCGCCGCCCTCGGCGAGGGCCTCGACCAGTGGCGCCCCGTGCGAGGAGGAGCCGCGGCCGAGGAAGCCGATGTTGACAGGCCAGGCGTCGAAGGCGTTGAAGGCGTGGTTCAGGGCCCATGGCGAGTTGACGCCCACGCCCCAGACCGGGCCGAACTCCTGGCCGATGATCGTGGTGACGCCGGAGCTGAGCGACGCCTCCATGATGCGCGGCGACAGCACATGCACATGGGTGTCGATGGCGCCGGCGGTGGCGATCATGCCCTCGCCGGAGACGATCGAGGTGCCGGTGCCGACGACGACGTCGACGCCGTCGAGGGTGTCGGGGTTGCCGGCCCGGCCGATCGCGTGGATGCGGCCTTCCCGGATGCCGATGGACACCTTGCGGATGCCCTGCACCGCGTCGATCACCAGGACGTTGCTGATGACGACGTCGCAGGTCTCGCGGACCGCGGCGGCCTTCAGGTGCAGTCCGTCGCGGGCGGTCTTGCCGAAGCCGGCCAGGAATTCCTCGCCCGGCTCCTGGGCGTCGGACTCGACACGTACCACGAGGCCGGAGTCGCCGAGGACGACCCGGTCACCGGCACGGGGGCCGTGTACGGCGGCGTAGTCACGAGGGTCGATGGTGGTCACCCCTCAGCTCCTTTCCGCTCGGACTGGTCGGCACCCAGGTATCCGCAGGCCACTGCCCTGCGCAGGGCCTCCTCCTTGGCGCCCGGCGCGTCCAGCGGGCCGTCGACGAGGCCGGCGAAGCCGATGGCGACGCGCGCGCCGCCGATCGGCACGAGGCCGACCTCGGCCTCGCCGCCCGCGTCGAAGCGGGCGGAGGAGCCGGCCGGGATGCTCAGCCGCATGCCGTAGGCAGCGGCACGGTCGAAGTCGAGGCGGGGGTTGGACTCGAAGAAGTGGAAGTGTGAGGTGACGCTGACCGGGACGGCCGCGGTGTTCCGCACGACGATGCGCGCCTCCGGCTCCGGCTCCTCGTGGGCCGGTCCAGGCAGCACCGCGCCGGGGGCGGCGTCGCCGAGGGAGCCTCCGCCGATCGGGGCGGAGACGACCGCGAGCCGGGAGCCGTCGTCGAACACGGCCTCGACCATCACCTCGGTCACCACGTCCGCCACACCGGGCAGCACGTCGTCGGGGCCGAGCACGTTGCGGGCCGCCTCGATGGCCTCGGCGAGCCGACGGCCGTCGCGGGCCGCCTCGCAGACGGTGTCCGCGATGAGAGCGGTCGCCTCGGGGACATTGAGCTTCAGCCCGCGAGCACGACGGGCCCGCGCCAGTTCTGCGGCTCCGAAGAGCAGAAGCCGGTCACGTTCCGTGGGGGTAAGTCGCACGCCACCACACCTCCTGTTTAGAGCATCACTCTAACAATCTCGTTGATCGAGCGGAACCATTGAATTCCAGTTTGGCTTGCATCACATTGAACGTCGCTCAAACTTTCGTCCGCCCGGCCCGTGTCGGCCGTCGAGGGGGCCGAGGCCGTCGTCGAGGACGAGGCGGCGGCGGTCAAGGCCGGCTGATCCGCGCCCCCACGCGTGAGGGCCGCCCCGTTCCGTACGGGGCGGCCCTCACGTGTTCCGGAATGCCGTTCGCGTCAGCCGAGCTTGTGCGTCCATCCGTGCTTGTCCTCGGTCACACCGGTCTGGATGTCGAGCAGCGCCTTGCGCAGCGACATCGTCACCTCGCCGGGCTGCCCGTTGGCCTGGGTCCATTCGCCGCGCTTGGACTTGACCGTGCCAACCGGGGTGATCACGGCTGCGGTGCCACAGGCGAACACCTCGGTGAGGCTGCCGTTCTCGGTGTCGGCCTTCCACTGGTCGATGGAGACGCGGCCCTCCTCGGACTCGTAACCGAGATCACGGGCGACCGCGAGCAGCGAGTCGCGGGTGATGCCCGCGAGGAGGGAGCCGGTGAGCTCCGGGGTGACGATCTTGTTCCCGTACACGAAGTACAGGTTCATGCCGCCCAGCTCCTCGACCCACGTGTGCTCGACGGCGTCGAGGTACGCGACCTGGTCGCAGCCCTTGGCCGCGGCCTCGGCCTGGGCGAGCAGGGACGCCGCGTAGTTGCCGCCGGTCTTGGCGTCACCCATGCCACCGGGGACGGCGCGCACGCGGTCCTCGGAGAGCCAGATCGAGACGGGCTTGACGCCACCGGGGAAGTAGGCGCCGGCGGGGGAGGCGATGACGATGAAGAGGTACTCGTTGGCGGGCTTCACACCGAGGCCGACCTCGGACGCGATCATGAACGGGCGCAGGTACAGGGACTCTTCGCCGCCGTGCGCCGGAACCCATGCCTTGTCCTGCTGGACCAGCGCGTCGCAGGCCGCGATGAAGGTCTCGACCGGGAGTTCCGGCATGGCCAGCCGGTGCGCGGAGGCCTGGAAGCGGCGGGCGTTGGCATCGGGGCGGAACAGAGCGACCGAACCATCGGGGTGGCGGTAGGCCTTCAGCCCCTCGAAGATCTCCTGCGCGTAGTGCAGGACGTTGGTGGCGGGGTCGATCGACAGCGGGCCGTAGGGAACGAGCTGGCCGTCGTGCCAGCCGCGGCCTTCGGTCCACTTGATGATCACCATGTGATCGGTGAAGTAGCGGCCGAATCCGGGGTTGGCCAGCATCGCCTCGCGCTCCGCGTCGGACAGCGGGGTCGAAGAGGGCTTGAGCTCGATCGTGGGCGTCGTCATGTGCATGTCCTTCACCGGTTTTGTGTGTGATGGACCGCGCTCACGCCGGCTCCTGTCAGACAGGTGCTGGGATGTCCGAGCTATACCGCAAGCCACGGCCCGTTCGATTATCTCTCGCGGGGACCCGTGCACGAAATGACGTGAATGCGGTCCAGGGTTCGATGGTGGCACCCGGGACCACACAGGAGAAGCCGCCGGGTGCGGTGGCGACCCGGCGGCTTCGAAGTGGAGTCGTCGGGTCAGCTCGCTACGCGTACCGCGAGCGCGTCACCGATTTCCGAGGTCGTACGAGAGGTGTCCCCGCGCTCCGCGAGGTCGGCGGAGACGGCCTCCTCGATGCGCACGGCCTCTGCCTCGTAGCCCAGATGGCGCAGCAGGAGGGCGACGGAAAGCACCGTGGCCGTGGGGTCGGCCTTGCCCTGCCCCGCGATGTCCGGGGCGGATCCGTGGACCGGCTCGAACATCGAGGGGAACTCGCCGCTCGGGTTGATGTTCCCCGAGGCCGCGACGCCGATGCCGCCGGAGACGGCCGCGGCGAGGTCGGTGAGGATGTCGCCGAAGAGGTTGTCGGTGACGATCACGTCGAAGCGCTCGGGCTGCGTGACGAGGAAGATCGTCGCCGCGTCCACGTGCAGGTAATCGGTGGCGACGTCCGGGAACTCGGTCGCGACCTTGTTGAAGATGTTGGTCCACAGGTGCCCGGCGTAGGTCAGCACGTTGTTCTTGTGGACCAGCGTCAGCTTCTTGCGCGGGCGGGCCTGGGCGCGGGCGAAGGCGTCACGGACCACGCGCTCGACACCGAAGGCGGTGTTGACCGAGACCTCGGTGGCGACCTCGTGCGGGGTGCCGGTACGGATCGAGCCACCGTTGCCGGTGTACGGACCCTCGGTGCCCTCACGGACCACGACGAAGTCGATCTCCGGCTGCCCCTTGAGGGGGGTCGCGACACCCGGGAGGAGCTTCGACGGCCGCAGGTTCACATGGTGGTCGAAGAGGAAACGGAGCTTCAGCAGGAAGCCGCGCTCCAGGACTCCGGACGGGACCGAGGGGTCACCGATCGCGCCGAGCAGGATCGCGTCGTGCTGCTTGAGCGCCTGGACATCGGCGTCGGTGAGGGTCTCACCGGTCGCATGGTAACGCTTGGCACCGAAGTCGTATTCCTTGGTCTCCAGCTTCACATCCTGCGGGAGGACAGCGTGGAGGACCTTGAGGCCCTGAGCCACGACCTCCTGGCCGATACCGTCACCGGGGACCACTGCGAGATTGATGCTGCGAGTCATGTCGGCACCCTACTGCCCGTCCCACTCAATGACATTTCACGTCCACCATACGGACGCAGGGCATGGTCAACGGCCACAACCACGTGTACGAGCGCACCGAGGCGATACCGAAGGACACGGTCGCACGGAAGGTGCCGATCGGCGAGCGCACCGACCCCTTCGAGATCAGCCGCGGCTGAGCACTGCCGGACGGACCGGCCTCAATGGCCGGTGGAGCCGCCGTTGTCCCTGCGGTCGAGGGCTCGCTGCAGGGCGGCGGCGGCATTCTGGCGCTCCGACTCGGTCGGGCGGTGGGTGTGTCGGACGCGGCGGACAGTCGTCTCGGCCATGGTGGATCGACTCCTTGAGATCGCGAGGATTTCGAGATCGAAAAGACGTGAGCGTGATGTCGAGATCAGGATTTCGAGGCGCCGGAAGGGGCGGGGAGCGGGTGCCGCAGGGGTTGCCTGCACAGGGGCACGCGCTCACGACCGCCAGTCGCTGGATCTAGCGAGACGTTCGGCTTCTACAAAGCTAGGACAGCCCGGCCGGTCTGTCTCCACAATTACTCGGACTTCCTACTATCTGAGACGGGGGTTTACGGCCTGCTGCCCCCGGTTTCGGGATCAGAGCCCGGGCGGCGAGGGATTGCGCCTGCTCAGGGGACGTGACGTAGCCGACGGCGCGGGTCGGCCGCTGCGGTCCGAGATCTGTGATCCCGCCGTTGTCGGGTACTCCTTCGAGGGGAGATTTCACGACGTTCACGGCCGCCGCGCCTGGCGGCGCGCTGCACGACCGCGGTATGGCGTCCGGGCCGGGACACCACCTGGTCACGCGGGTACACAGGCCGCGTCGAGACGGGCGCGGCGAGCGTCAGCGGCTGACGGGTCCGGTCCTGACATCAGGTCCTGACCGGTCACGGCCCGACGGTCAGGTCCTGAAGGCCCACCACCCGCAGCAGCTGCAGCCGTTCGTACGCGTCCGTGCCAGGCCGGGCCGTGTGAATGACCAGCACCTGTCCGTGGTCGGCGCTGAGCAGCACCTCGCATTCCAGGTCCAGCTCCCCGACGACCGGGTGCACGAACCGCTTGTGCTCGGCGCGCCGCACGGCGACCACGTGCTCGGCCCACAGCAGATCGAACTCCTCGCTCGCCGCACGCAGTTCGTCGACGAGGGCGACGAGCGCGACATCGTCGGGGCGGGCGGCGAGCACCGCGCGGAGCTGGCCGACATGGGTGCGGGAGTGCGACTCGTGGTCCTCGGCCGGGAAGAGCGCCCGCCCTTCGGGGGCGGTGAACCAGGACCGGATGATGTTGTACCCCGGCTGGTGCTCACCGGTCAGCGCCACGGCCATGGCGTTCTGGGCGAGGACCTCCCCGCGGTCGCTCAGGACCTGGGCGGGTGCGTCGTGCAGCCGGTCGAGGACCATCAACAGCCCGGGGCGCACATGCTGGGTGGGGCCGTGGCGGTCGCTCGGCGGTTCCTCCCCGGCCAGCCTGAAAAGGTGGTCGCGCTCGTCCTCGCTCAGCCGCAACGCCCTGGCCACCGCGGAGAGCATCTGACGCGAGGGGCGTGAGCCGCGGCCCTGCTCCAGGCGCGTGTAGTGGTCCACGGAGGCACCGGCGAGATGGGCGACCTCTTCCCGCCGCAGCCCCGGGGTGCGTCGCCGGGAGCCGGCGGTCAGCCCCACGTCGGCCGGTTCGAGGCGGGCACGGCAGCGGCGCAGAAAGTCGGCGAGTTCCGATCGGTCGAGGTCCACGTCCTCAGCATGGCTCAGGCACGGATCCGTATCCAGGGAGTGCCGGTCCTTGGATAACCGCGTCTCTCCCGCCGTCCGGCGACCCGTCGCAGGGTGATGGGCATCGGAAGCGACGAGAGGAACCGATGATGCTGATTCTGGTGACGGGTGCCACGGGTGAGGTCGGCCGACGTTTCGTACCGCGGCTGCTGCGGCGGGCCACCGCCGGTGACACGGTGCGGGTGATCGTGCGGGACGAGGAGCGGGGTACGCCCTTCGCGGCGCTGGGGGCCGAGGCCGTCGTCGGTGACCTGCGGGACCCGGAGGACATGCGGAAGGCGCTGGCCGGAACGGACGCGGTGGTGAACATCGCGGCGGCGTTCCGCGGGGTGCCGGACGAGGAGGCGTGGGCGGTCAACCACGCCGCCGCGGTGGCGCTGGGCCGGGCGGCCGTGGAGGCGGGCACGCAGCGGTTCGTGCAGGTCGGCACGAACCTCGCGTACGGCGCGGGGCGCGGCAGGCCGCTGACGGAGGACGACGCCCCGGTGCCGGGCGGGCAGCTGTGGGGTGCGTACACCGAGTCCAAGGTGGCGGCCGAGAAGGACCTGCTCGCGCTCCACCGCGACCACGGGCTCGATGTCCGGATCGCCGTCCTGGCCTTTGTGTACGGCGAGGGCGATCCGCACCTCGCGCAGTCGATGGCCTGGGCCGGGCAATGGGCGGCCACGCAGCGGCTCGCGATGGTGCACCACGCGGATGTCGCGCAGGGACTGCTGCGACTGTTGTACGCACCGGGCCTGGCGGGTCGCCGCTACAACTTCTCGGACGACGCGCCGGTGACGGCGGTGGAGCTGCACCAGCTCAACGGCGTCGCGTTGCCGGCCGAGTCGGCGGGCCGGGTCGACCCCGACCCGTGGTACGGAATCACGTCGACGCTGCGGGCCCGGGACGAGCTGGGCTTCCGGCCGCTGTATCCGTCGGTGTGGACGGCGCGGGACGCGGGGGCATTGTAGGGATCAGAGCACGTCGCCGTCGCGCCAGTCGAAGATCAGCATCCGGGACGGGGAGGGCAGTGGTCGGCTGCCCGCCGCCCTGACGTACGTGCTGCCCTCCTCGTCCGGCAGCAGCTCCACCCGGCTCAGCCCCTGCACGCCGATCCGCCCCTGCCACACCTGCCAGCCACGCGTCGCGTACAGGCCGGCCCCCGTGGCGGAGGCGGACAGCGCGCCAAACGTGTATGCCCCGTCGATGACGCGTTCCAGCGCAGCCATCACCCGGCCGCCGAGCCCCTCGCGACGCCGGTCGGCACGGACGGCCACGCCCTCGACATAGCCGATGCGGTACGAGCGGTGGGCGTGGATCACCCGGCGCTGGACGACACTGCCGTGGGCGAGGAGACTGCCGCTTTCGCGTGCGTAGGCGTGGATGCCGCCCAGGGTGTGGTCCCAGTCGTCGTCGCTGAAGTCGCCCTCGAAAGCGGTGTCGAGGAAGGTGCGGATCCCGTCGCGGGCGGTCGGGGTCAGCTCGTAGGTGTGCGCGATGTGCCACAACGGCTCAGTCATGTCCCCCAGCCTCTCAGCACCTGTGTCATCAGGGCTCAGGACGCATCCGTTCGACGAGCTGTGGCGCGCCGCCGCCGGTGGCGTCGCCGCGCACTGGGGTCTGCCGGAGCCCGAGGTCCGCGATGTCCTCTTCCCACCACTACCGGCGGGTGCTGGACTTCTGTGAACGGGCCGCGGATTCGGGCGACGCGGTGGTGAAGCGGTTCTGCACTTCTCTGCCGTGCGGCCGGAGGGGCCGACATGGAAACCGCCTCCCGCCCGGCAGGGGAACCGGGCGGGAGGCGGGAATCAAGGCGGGACGCCGGTGGGCGGCGTCCCGGAGGGCGTCAGCCCTGGTGGGGGTAGGTGTAGTCGGTCGGCGGGACCAGCGTCTCCTTGATGGCGCGGGTCAGCGTCCAGCGCTGCAGGTTCTGCGGGGCGCCCGCCTTGTCGTTCGTGCCCGAGGCGCGGCCGCCACCGAAGGGCTGCTGGCCGACGACGGCACCGGTCGACTTGTCGTTGATGTAGAAGTTGCCCGCGGCGTACCGCAGCTTCTCCATCGTGTGCGCGGCCGCGGCGCGGTCGTTCGCGATGACGGAACCGGTCAGGGCGTAGTCGGAGACCGACTCCATCTGCTCCAGCATCTCGTCGTACGCGTCGTCCTCGTAGACGTGCACGGCGAGGATCGGGCCGAAGTACTCGGTCGTGAAGACCTCGTTCGAAGGGTCGCTGCACTCGATGACGGTCGGGCGGACGAAGTAGCCCACCGAGTCGTCGTACGTGCCGCCCGCGATGATCGTGCAGGACGGGTCGGACTTGGCGCGGTCGATCGCGGCCTTGTTCTTGGCGAACGAGCGCTCGTCGATGACGGCACCGATGAAGTTCGACAGGTCGGTGACGTCACCCATGGTGATGGAGTCGACCTCGGCCGCGAACTTCTCCTTGAAGCCGGAGTTCCAGATGGAGGCCGGAACGTACGCGCGGGAGGAGGCCGAGCACTTCTGGCCCTGGAACTCGAAGGAGCCACGGGTCAGCGCGGTCTTCAGGACGGCGTGGTCGGCCGACGGGTGGGCGACGACGAAGTCCTTGCCGCCGGTCTCGCCGACGAGCCGCGGGTAGGTGCGGTAGTTGGCGATGTTGTTGCCGACCGTCTTCCACAGGTGCTGGAAGGTGGGGGTCGAACCGGTGAAGTGGATACCGGCCAGGTCGCGGTGGTTCAGGGCCACCTCGGAGACGGCGATGCCGTCACCGGTCACCAGGTTGATGACGCCCTTGGGCAGACCGGCCTCCTCCAGGAGCTGCATCAGCAGCACTGCGGAGTGGGTCTGCGTCGGGGACGGCTTCCACACCACGACGTTGCCCATGAGGGCGGGGGCGGTGGGCAGGTTGCCCGCGATGGCCGTGAAGTTGAACGGCGTGATCGCGTAGACGAAGCCCTCCAGCGGGCGGTGGTCCATGCGGTTCCACACGCCCGGCGCGTTGGCCGGGGGCTGCTCGGCGAGGATCTGGCGCGCGTAGTGCACGTTGAAGCGCCAGAAGTCGACGAGCTCACAGGGGGTGTCGATCTCGGCCTGCTGGGCGGTCTTCGACTGGCCGAGCATCGTGGACGCGGCCAGCGTCTCGCGCCAGGGGCCGGACAGCAGCTCGGCGGCGCGCAGGATGATCGCGGCGCGGTCGTCGAAGGACATCGCACGCCACGCCGGGGCGGCGGCGAGGGCGGCGTCGATCGCGTCCTGGGCGTCCTGCTCGGTGGCGCCGGCGAAGGTACCGATGACGGCCTTGTGGTTGTGCGGCTGCACGACGTCGAAGCGCTCGCCGCCGCCCATCCGCTTCTCGCCGCCGATGGTCATCGGCAGGTCGATCGGGTTCTCGGCGAGCTCCTTGAGCTTCACCTCCAGGCGGGCACGCTCCGGGGAGCCCGGGGCGTAGGAGTGGACCGGCTCGTTGACCGGCGCGGGGACCTGGGTCACAGCGTCCATGAGTGCCTTGTCTCCTTGCTTCAGCGGGGTGGGGGGCAGCGGGGCGGGCGGGTCAGCCCTTGGTGAGGATGGAGCGGGCGAAGAACAGCAGGTTGGCCGGCTTCTCCGCGAGGCGGCGCATGAAGTAGCCGTACCAGTCGGTGCCGTACGCGGTGTAGACACGCATCCGGTGTCCCTCGGCCGCGAGCCGGACGTGCTCGTCGCTGCGGATCCCGTACAGCATCTGGAACTCGTACTCGTCCAGTTTGCGCCCGGCCTTGCGTGCCAGCTCCTGGCTGATGGCAATCAGCCGCGGGTCGTGGGACCCGATCATCGGGTAGCCCTCGCCGTCCATCAGGATCTTCAGGATGCGGACGTACGCCTTGTCGATCTCGGCCTTGTCCTGGTACGCGACGGAGGCGGGCTCCTTGTAGGCGCCCTTCACGATGCGGACGCGGCTGCCTGCGGCGGCGAGGCGGCGCGCGTCCTCCTCGGTACGGAACAGGTACGCCTGGATGACACAGCCGGTCTGCGGGTAGTCCTTCCGCAGCTCCTCGTGGATGGCGAACATCGAGTCGAGGGTGGTGTGGTCCTCGGCGTCCAGGGTGACCGTGGTGCCGATCGCCGCGGCGGCCTCGACGACGGGTCGGACGTTGGCGAGCGCCATCTCGTGGCCGCCCTCCAGCGCCTGGCCGAACATCGACAGCTTGACGGACATCTCGGCCCTGGTGCCCAGGCCGAGGTCCTTGAGGCGGTCGATCAACTCCAGGTAGGCGTCGCGCGCGGCGGTGGCCTGCTCCGGCGTGGTGATGTCCTCGCCCACGACGTCGAGGGTGACCTCCAGGCCCTTCCCGGTGGCGTCCTTGATGATCGGGACGACCTGCTCGACCGTCTCACCGGCGATGAACCGGTCGACGACCTGCTTGGTCCCCGGGGCGGCCGAAATGAATCGGCGCATCTTGTCACTGCGCGACGCAGCGAGAATCACGGGAGCCAGCACGGGGCACCTCCAACGGAAAGGTATGTGTGAGGGCCGTATCGGCAGGAACTGAATCAGACCGGTACAGCACGGAGAACCACCGTGAAATCTAAGGATCTCGCCGATCCTGTGCCATCGACAGCTGTCACGCATCCGTGCACTCGATCTCAGACATATGTCTGAACGGGGTGCGAGAATGGCCGGGTGAAGGGCGATTACCAGGAGCTGGTAGACGAGATCTCCGCGCTGCTCGGGGTCCCCGCCACGCTGGAGGACCGGGACTTCGGCCTGGTCGCCTTCGGGGCGCACGACAGTGACGACGACACGGCGATGGATCCGGTCCGCACCCGGTCGATCCTGACCCGGCGCTCCACCCCGGCGGTCCGCGCGTGGTTCGAGGGATTCGGTATCGCCCGCGCCACCGGCCCGGTCCGGATCCCGGCCGCCCCGGAGGCTGGTGTGTTCCGGGGCCGGATCTGTCTGCCGGTGCGGCATCGGGGTGTCGTGCTCGGATACGTATGGCTGCTCGACGCGGACCCCGGGCCGACCGACGAGCAGCTGACCGCGGCGATGGACGTGGCGGCCCGGATCGGGGCGCTGCTCTCCGACGAGGCGCGGGCCGGCACGGACCTGTCCCGGGAGTTCGGCGCGGTGCTCACCGCCGGGCGGGGGTGGCAGCGCGACATGGCGATCGCAGCGCTCCGGGAGGCGCTGGGCCCGGACGCGGACGGCCTGCACACGGTGGTCTGTGTGACGCCGTGGCCGGACGAGACCCCGTCGGCCCGTACGGTGCCGTCGGCTGCGGCACTGTCCACCGTCCCGTCACCGGCGAGGGCGGGCACCCTGTCGCTGGCCGCGCTGGTCCGGCTGCGCTCCTCCGACGTGCTCGACCCGGCTGTCACGGCCGCGGACCGGCTGCGGACGACCGCGGGCCGCACGGCGACCGCAGGAATCGGAGTCCCCCGCCGAGGCCTGCCGGAGCTGGCCTCGGCCTGGCACGAGGCCGCGGCCGCGGCCCGCGCGGCGGCCGCGGAGTCCCGCCTCGGCCCGGTCGCCGAGTGGTCGGCCATCGGCCCGTACCGTCTGCTGACCTCCCTCCCGCCGACCACGGACACCGCCCCGGACCTCACCGTCCGGACGCTGCTCACCCCGCCCCACGCGGAGCTGGCCCGCACTGTCGAGGTGTTCCTCGACTGCGCGGGCCAGGCGAGCCGGACGGCGGCCGAGCTGGGCGTCCACCGTCAGACGCTCTACTACCGGCTGTCCAGGGTCGAGCAGCTCACCGGCCTGGACCTCAACAACGGCGAGGACCGGCTACTGCTGCACATGGCGCTGAAGGGTGCCCGGCTCTGAGCCCCGGCCGCCCTCAGTGCGCCGCCCGCTCGTCCGTGCCGGCCACCTTGGCCGTGCTCAGTGCGATGCGGTTCCAGGTGTTGATCGTGAAGATCAAGGCGAGCAGCCCGGCCAGTTCGGCCTCCTCGAAGTGGGCGGCCGCGCGGGCGTAGACCTCGTCCGGGACGCCGCCTCTGGAGACCAGGGTGACGGCCTCGGTGAGGGCGAGCGCCGCCTGCTCCTTCTCCGTGAAGAAGTGCGCGGCCTCCGGCCAGACGGCGACCATGTGCAGCCGCTCCTCGCTCTCACCGGCCTTGCGGGCGTCCGTGGTGTGCATATGGAGGCAGTACGCGCATCCGTTGAGCTGCGAGGACCTGATCTGGACCAGCTCGACGAGTGCGGGGTCCAGGTCCTGGCGGGCGGCGGCGTCGAAGCCGATGAGGGCCTTGAACGCCTTTGGCGCGGCCTTGGCGAAGTTGATCCGAGGGGTGCGGGTGACTGCGTCGTTGTTCGTCATGACCACTACGCTACGGAGCCGGGCGACCTCGCGTAGGGTGCATTTTCATGGCGCAATCATGGGTCAATTCGGCGGAACGGATCGGCAGCGACCTGCTGTTGGAGCTGACCGGTCCCGGCAGTCGCCGGACCGTTCTCATCCGCGCACTGCGGGACGCCGTACGGGAGGGCAGGCTGGCCCCGGGCACCCGGCTGCCGCCCTACCGCTCGCTCGCCGCCGACCT
This sequence comes from Streptomyces sp. NPDC051020, assembly GCF_040683105.1. NCBI lineage: Bacteria > Bacillati > Actinomycetota > Actinomycetes > Kitasatosporales > Streptomycetaceae > Streptomyces > Streptomyces sp. NPDC051020. The sequence continues at coordinate 34,033 of NZ_JBFBCG010000047.1, forward strand.
CGGCCTGGCCCGCAACACCGTTGCCGACGCCTATGCCGAGCTGGTCGCCGAGGGCTGGCTGACCGCCCGGCAGGGCTCCGGCACCCGGGTCGCGCACCGCGCTGCCCCGGTGGCCCCGGTCCGCGTACCGAAGAGGGCGCCGACCCGCCCGGCCCCTCCCGTGCACAACCTCCGGCAGGGCCAGCCGGACGCGGGCTCCTTCCCCCGTACGCCCTGGCTGGCCGCCTCCCGACGCGCCGTGAACGCGGCACCGAACGACGCCTTCGGGCCCGGAGATCCGCAGGGCCGGATCGAGCTGCGCCGGGCGCTGGCCGGCTATCTGGCACGCGCGCGAGGGGTGCGCTGTACGCCCGAACGGATCGTGATCTGCTCCGGCTTCGCGCACGCGCTGCGACTGCTGTTCGGCGGCGGGGTGCTGCGCGGACCGCTGGCAGTGGAGTCGTACGGGCTCGGTTTCCACCGCTCCCTGCTGGCTGCCGCCTCGGTGCGCACGGTACCGCTGGCGCTCGACGAACACGGGGCACGCACCGGCGAGTTGACCGGACTGCCGGGCGTGCGGAGTGTGCTGCTCACCCCGGCCCACCAGTTCCCGACGGGCGGTCCTCTGCACCCGCAGCGGCGCACGGCCACGGTCGACTGGGCGCGCACCCGCGGCGGGCTGGTCCTGGAGGACGACTACGACGGGGAGTTCCGCTACGACCGCGAACCGGTCGGCGCCCTCCAGGGGCTCGACCCGGAACGGGTCGTCCACCTCGGCTCCGTCAGCAAGAGCCTCTCCCCCGCGGTCCGGCTGGGCTGGATGGTGCTCCCCGAGCAGCTCGTCGACGCGGCACTGGCCGCCAAGGGCGAACGCGAGGGCTGGGCGAGCGTCCTGGACCAGCTCGCGCTCGCCGAGTTCATCGAGTCCGGCCACTACGACCGGCACATCCGCCGGATGCGGCAGCACTACCGGCGCCGCCGCGACCAGTTGGTCGCCGCACTCGCCGAACACGCCCCGCACATCACGCCCACCGGCATCGCGGCAGGCCTGCACGCCGTTCTGCGGCTGCCGCCCGGCACTGAGCGCTCCACCGTCAAGGCCGCGGCCTGGCAGGGGCTCGCTCTGGACCCGCTCGCCGACTTCCGGCATCCGGCCGCCACGATGTCCGCCGAGGACGGCCTGGTCGTGGGCTATGCGACGCCACCGGACCATGCGTACGGCGCGGCCCTGGAGGCACTGTGCCGGGCCCTTCCGCCACCTTCCGCCTGACCGGTCCCGCGCATGACCGGGCCGGGGCCGCGGGGGACGGACCCGCCGCCGCCCCTGGCGCTGGGCGTCCTGCCGACGATACGTCAGGACGAACTGGGCCATCGCGCGGGCGAGATCACCGAGCTGGACGGTGCGTACCGGGAGGCGACCGGGCGGCGCAACGACGGCGGTGGCCTGGAGGTGCTGCACGGCCGCGACACACGCTCGCACACCGCTTCCTCCAGCTTCAGCAGGGCGCCCGCACCGAGTTGCTCCGCCTGATGGAGGGCCGGGCGGTGGCGGTGTCGTCCCGGAACCCCCTCCGGCAGACAGCGCTCGGCGCCGCGGGGCGGACTCTCACGGCGCCCCACGACAGCAGCGCACCCGACATGCAGACGTCCGTTCAGGACGCCCGTATGCCGGGTGCGGCTGAGAAGGCGGCGGAATCAGTCGGTGAGGTTCACCGAACGGGCCGAGGTCGCGCCGATCTCCTCGGCGATCTCGCTGAGCACCGTCTGCGGGACGTTGTCGTCGACGGTGAGCACGACCAGCGCCTCTCCGCCCACGTCCGCGCGCGAGACCTGCATGCCCGCGATGTTCAGCCCGGCCTCGCCGAGGATCTTGCCGACCGTGCCGACGACACCGGGACGGTCCTCGTAGCTGAGGACGACCATGTGGTCGGCGAGCGCCAGGTCCACATCGTGCTCACCGATCGCGACAATCTTCTGCAGGTGCTTGGGCCCGGCCAGCGTGCCGGAGACCGCGACCTCCTCGCCGTTGGCGAGCGTGCCACGCACGGTCACCACATTGCGGTGGTCCGGCGACTCGGAGCTGGTGGTGAGGCGGACCTCGACACCGCGCTCCTGGGCGAAGAGCGGGGCGTTGACGTAGGACACGGTCTCGTCGACGACGTCCTCGAAGACACCCTTGAGCGCAGAGAGCTCGAGCACCTTCACGTCGTGCTGGGTGATCTCGCCGTACACCTCGACGTCGAGGCGGGCCGCGACCTCGCCCGCGAGCGCGGTGAAGATACGGCCGAGCTTCTCGGCGAGGGGCAGCCCGGGACGTACGTCCTCGGCGATGACGCCACCCTGGACGTTGACCGCGTCCGGCACGAGCTCACCGGCCAGCGCGAGGCGCACGGACTTGGCGACCGCGATGCCCGCCTTCTCCTGGGCCTCGTCGGTGGAGGCACCGAGGTGCGGGGTGCAGACGACCTGATCGAACTGGAACAGCGGGGAGTCCGTGCAGGGCTCCTTCGCGTACACGTCCAGACCGGCGCCGGCGACGCGGCCCTCCTTGAGGGCGGAGGCGAGCGCTTCCTCGTCGACGATGCCGCCGCGCGCGGCGTTGACGATCCGCACCGAGGGCTTCACCTTGTGCAGCGCCTCGTTGCCGATCAGGCCGAGCGTCTCGGGGGTCTTGGGCAGGTGCACGGTGATGAAGTCGGAGACTCCGAGCAGCTCGTCCAGCGTGAGGAGCTTGACGCCCATCTGCGCGGCACGGGCCGGCTGCACATAGGGGTCGTACGCGACGATCTTCATGCCGAAGGCCGACATGCGCTGCGCGACCAGGACACCGATGCGGCCGAGGCCGACGACACCGAGGGTCTTCTCGCTCAGCTCGACGCCGGTGTACTTGGAGCGCTTCCACTCGCCCTTCTTGAGGGCGGTGTTGGCCTGGGGGATGTTGCGCGCGGTGGCGACCAGCAGACCGCAGGCCAGCTCGGCGGCGGTGACGATATTCGAGGTCGGGGCGTTGACGACCATCACGCCGGCCTTGGTGGCCGCGGAGACGTCGACATTGTCCAGACCGACGCCCGCGCGGGCGACGACCTTCAGCTTCTTCGCGGCGGCGATGGCCTCGGCGTCGACCTTGGTGGCGGAACGCACCAGGATGGCGTCGACATCGGCGATCGCGGGGAGGAGCTCGGCGCGGTCCGCGCCGTTGCAGTGCCGGATGTCGAAGTCCGGGCCCAGCGCGTCAACCGTGGCAGGCGACAGCTCTTCAGCGATGAGTACGACAGGTTTCGAGCTCACGTGAGTCCTCACAGGTCCAGTGCGGACGGCCGTCCCGACGGCCGCAGGCGGTGGAGGTGCTTGCCGCGTGGAAGACGCACGACACTGTGGGCCTGACGCGTGTATGTGCAGAAGTGTAGTCATGCGTGAGGGCGCATTCTGCGCCCCGTTGGAAGGATCACCCACACGGGGCTGGACGACTTGTACACACGTACGACGCCGCTTCTTCCAGCGGTGTTGCGATGGATACGCTGCGGGGCAGGTCCGAAGACCCGCCCCGCAGCGAAGGACTTACGCGTCCTCGTCGTTGACCCAGCTCATGAGCTTGCGCAGCTCACGGCCGGTGGTCTCCAGCAGGTGGTCGCTGTCGGCCTTCTTGTACTCGTTGTACTTGGGCAGACCGTTGTGGTACTCGGCCATCCAGTTCTTGGCGAAGGTGCCGTCCTGGATCTCGGCGAGGACCTTCTTCATCTCGGCCTTGGTGGCGTCGGTGATGATCCGCGGGCCGGTGACATAGTCGCCCCACTCGGCGGTCTCCGAGATGGACCAGCGCATCTTCTCCAGGCCGCCCTCGTACATGAGGTCGACGATCAGCTTCAGCTCGTGGAGGCACTCGAAGTACGCGATCTCCGGCTGGTAGCCGGCCTCGGTGAGGGTCTCGAAACCGGCCTTGACCAGAGCGGCGGTGCCACCGCAGAGGACGGCCTGCTCACCGAACAGGTCGGTCTCGGTCTCCTCGGTGAAAGTCGTCTTGATGACGCCGGCACGGGTACCGCCGATGCCCTTCGCGTACGAGAGGGCGAGCGCCAGGCCGTTGCCCGAGGCGTCCTGCTCGACGGCCACGATGCACGGAACGCCGCGGCCCTCCTCGTACTGACGGCGGACCAGGTGGCCCGGGCCCTTCGGGGCGACCATGCAGACGTCGACGTTGGCCGGCGGCTTGATGAAGCCGAACCGGATGTTCAGACCGTGGCCGAAGAACAGCGCGTCGCCGTCCTTGAGGTTGTCCTTGATGGACTCCTCGTAGACCTGGGCCTGGATCGGGTCCGGGACGAGGATCATGATGACGTCGGCCTCGGCGGCGGCCTGAGACGGGGTCACCACGCGCAGGCCCTGCTCCTCGGCCTTGGTCTTGGACTTGGATCCCTCGTGCAGACCCACACGGACGTCGACACCCGAGTCACGCAGCGACAGCGCGTGGGCATGGCCCTGGCTGCCGTAGCCGATGACCGCGACCTTGCGGCCCTGGATGATGGACAGGTCGGCATCGTCGTCGTAGAACAGCTCGGCCACTGGGTCTTCTCCTTGGTGTGCAGGTGGTGCGTCCCACCGTACGGCGGGGTGCGTCAGAAACGTTTTCGGGTCTCGCCATGCGAGCGGCGAGGGGGTGGCGGCTAGGGCGTTTTTCGAAAGGAGCGTCGTCCGCCCGTAGGGCGGGCCAGGCGCCGCCTGGCAGACGGGACTTTCGAAACGCGCCCTAGGAGTTTGCTGAAGATCTTGCTTCGACTGCCTGACTTGCCCCGCTTCGCCAGTAAATGTTGATCGGGGCAATCTGGTGCAAGTCGGGCGCGATTCCAAGATCGTCAGCGCACTCCTAGGCCGTACGGTCGAGGGCGCGCAGGGAACGGTCGGTGATCGAGCGCGCGCCGCGCCCTATGGCGATGGTGCCGGACTGGACGAGCTCCTTGATGCCGTACTGCTCCAGCATCTTGAGCATGGCCTCCAGCTTGTCGGCGCCGCCGGTCGCCTCGATCGTGACGGCCTCCGGAGAGACGTCCACGGTCTTGGCGCGGAACAACTGAACGATCTCGACGATCTGGGAGCGGGTCTCGTTGTCGGCGCGGACCTTCACCAGGACGAGCTCGCGCTGGATCGCAGCGGAGGGCTCGAGTTCGACGATCTTCAGTACGTTGACCAGCTTGTTGAGCTGCTTGGTCACCTGCTCGAGGGGCAGGTCCTCGACATTCACGACGATGGTGATGCGGGAGATGTCGGGATGCTCGGTGGTACCGACCGCAAGTGAGTCGATATTGAAGCCGCGGCGGGAGAACAGGGCCGTGATCCGGGCGAGGACACCGGGCTTGTTCTCGACCAGGACGGAGAGCGTGTGCTTGCTGGACATGGAGTCGGTCTCTCTCTGTCTCTCAGTCGTCTTCGTTGTCGCCGAAGTCGGGGCGGACACCGCGGGCGGCCATGACCTCGTCATTGGAGGTGCCGGCGGCGACCATGGGCCAGACCATGGCGTCCTCGTGGACGATGAAGTCGATCACGACGGGGCGGTCGTTGATGGAGTTGGCCTCGGCGATGACCTTGTCCAGGTCGGCCGGGTCCTCGCAGCGGATCGCGTAGCAGCCCATGGCCTCGGACAGCTTGACGAAGTCCGGGACCCGGGTCCCCTTCGCCGGGGTGCCCTCGGTGTCGGCGCCGGAGTGCAGCACGGTGTTGGAGTACCGCTGGTTGTAGAACAGGGTCTGCCACTGGCGGACCATCCCGAGCGCGCCGTTGTTGATGATCGCGACCTTGATCGGGATGTTGTTGAGCGCGCAGGTGGTCAGTTCCTGGTTGGTCATCTGGAAGCAGCCGTCGCCGTCGATCGCCCAGACGGTACGGTCCGGCATGCCGGCCTTCGCGCCCATCGCGGCCGGGACCGCGTAGCCCATCGTTCCGGCGCCGCCGGAGTTCAGCCAGGTGGCGGGCTTCTCGAACCGGATGAAGTGCGAGGCCCACATCTGGTGCTGGCCGACGCCCGCCGCGAAGATAGTGTCCTCGGGGGCCAGCTCGCCGATGCGCTGGATGACCTGCTGCGGCGAGAGGCTGCCGTCCTCCGGCAGGTCGTAACCGACGGGGTAGGTCTCGCGCCAGCGGTTGAGGTCCTTCCACCAGGCGGAGTAGTCGCCGACGTGACCGTCGGTGTGCTCGGCCTGGACAGCCTGGACGAGGTCGGCGATGACCTCGCGGGCATCACCGACGATCGGCACGTCGGCGTCGCGGTTCTTGCCGATCTCCGCCGGGTCGATGTCGGCGTGGACGATCTTTGCGTACGGGGCGAAGCTGTCCAGCTTGCCGGTGACGCGGTCGTCGAAACGGGCTCCGAGGGCGACGATCAGGTCGGCCTTCTGCAGCGCGGTGACGGCGGTGACCGAACCGTGCATGCCCGGCATTCCCACGTGCAGCGGGTGGCTGTCGGGGAACGAACCGAGCGCCATCAGGGTGGTGGTGACGGGCGCTCCGGTGAGCTCGGCGAGCACCTTCAGTTCGGCGGTGGCGCCGGCCTTCATGACGCCGCCGCCGACGTACAGCACGGGGCGCTTGGCCTGGGTGATGAGCCGGGCGGCCTCGCGGATCTGCTTGGCGTGCGGCTTGGTGACCGGGCGGTAGCCGGGCAGGTCCTGGGTCGGCGGCCAGCTGAACGTGGTCTGTGCCTGCAGGGCGTCCTTGGCGATGTCGACGAGGACGGGGCCCGGACGGCCGGTGGAGGCGATGTGGAAGGCCTCGGCGATCGTGTGCGGGATGTCCTCGGCGCGGGTGACCAGGAAGTTGTGCTTGGTGACCGGCATCGTGATGCCGCAGATGTCGGCCTCCTGGAAGGCGTCCGTACCGATCGCCTTCGAGGCGACCTGGCCGGTGATCGCGACCAGCGGGACGGAGTCCATGTGCGCGTCGGCGATCGGGGTGACCAGGTTGGTGGCGCCGGGGCCCGAGGTGGCCATGCAGACACCGACCTTGCCGGTGGCCTGCGCGTAGCCGGTGGCGGCGTGGCCGGCACCCTGCTCGTGGCGGACCAGCACATGACGGACCCGGGTGGAGTCCATCATCGGGTCGTACGCCGGAAGGATGGCGCCGCCGGGAATGCCGAATACCGTGTCGGCCCCCACCTCCTCAAGAGACCGGATGAGGGACTGCGCACCCGTGACGTGCTCAACGGTGGCGGGGGACGATCCGCCGCTACGGGCCCGCGGCTGCGGATGGTGGGCCCCGGTGGCCTGCTCGGTCATCGGCATTCTCTTCTCGAAGCTGAGGGTTTTTGCGGGGTTTTGGGGTGTACCGGTGCAACAAAAAACCCCTCGTGCCGTGAGGCAAGCGAGGGGAGCGCGTCGGTGTGGTCTGCAGAGTGCCAACGAGGGTCTCTGCTTCAGCCGACGCGCTTTCCAAGTACGAGAATTCGGGTGCGCATGGCATTGACCCTCTCTCCGACGCGTGCGGCGTGTCAAGTTGGTGGGATGGGCGTCTCACCATGTGAGCCACTGAGGAGTGGGATCGAGCCGCCTGCCAGGACGGGCTGTGCGACCGGACCGCCGGGCACCGGGAACTCGCCGCGGGCCAGTGCGCGGCGCAGCCGGTACTCGTCCAGTGGCCCCGAGAAGGCCATTCCCTGCCCATGCGTACAGCCCATGGCGCGCAGCGCGAGGACCTGCTCCGGTACGTCGACACCATCGGCGACGGACTGCAGACCGAGATCGCAGGCAATCCTCAGCAGCCCGCTGGTGATCTTGTGCAGCCGGGCCGATTCCACGACACCCTCGACGAGACCGCGGTCCAGTTTCAGTACGTCGATGGGGAGCCGGCGCAGCGCGTTGATCGCGGCGTAACCACTGCCGAAGCCGTCGAGCGCGATCCGTACGCCGAGCCGACGCAGCGCGACGAGGCGCTGCTCGAGCTCGTCGAAGGAGACCCGGGGGTCGCTGTCGGATACCTCGATCATCAGTGCCCCTGAAGGCAGGCTGTAGCGGGTGAGGAGGGCCTCGACGGAACCGAACGGCATCGCCTTGTCCAGCAGTCTGCGGGCGGAGAGCCGGACGGCCACGGAGACGTGGTGCCCGGCCCTGGCCCGGTCCGCGGCCTGCTCGACGGCCTCCTCGAGGAGCCAGCGGCCTAGCTCGGCGGTGCGGTCGCTGTCCTCGGCAACACGGAGGAACTCGGCGGGGGTGAACAGGATTCCCTGGGCGGAGCGCCAGCGGGCCTGTGCGGCGACGGCGGCGACATTGCCGGTGGCGAGATGGATCACGGGCTGGTGGAGCAGGGCGAACTCGCCGTCCCGCAGGGCGGTGCGCAGCCGGGCCGCGAGTTCCGAGCGGCGTACCACGTCGGCCTGCATCTGCGGGGCGTACAGCTCGACGCGGTCCTTGCCGCTCGCCTTGGCCCGGTACATGGCGAGATCGGCGTTGCGCATGAGGTCGGTCGGGGTGATGGCGGGCTCGGCGAAGGCGACGCCGATGGAGGCGGCGACGCGGACGTCGCCGCCGCCGATCCGGTAGGGCTGGGACAGCGTGAGGCGCAACCGGTCGGCGATCTCGTGGACCTGGTACTCACGTGCCGACTGGTCACGGGTGCCGTCGCCGAGGATCAGCGCCGCGAACTCGTCGCCGCCGAGGCGGGCGGCGGTGTCCCCCACTCGTACGGACTCCTGGAGGCGGCGGGCGGCCTGGATGAGCAGTTCGTCGCCCGCCTGATGGCCCAGCCGGTCGTTGACCGCCTTGAAGCCGTCGAGGTCGATGAAGAGCACCGCGGTGCCCGGGTCACCGGAGCGGCGTCCACCGAGGGCCTGCCGGACCCGGTCGGTGAACAGGGCGCGGTTGGGCAGGTCGGTGAGCGGGTCGTGCTCGGCGTTGTGCTGCAACTGGGCCTGGAGCCGGACCCGTTCGGTCACGTCCCGACTGTTGAGGATCAGGCCACCCTTGTGACGGTTGACGGTGGACTCGACATTGAGCCAGTCACCGGTGCCGGACCTGAACCGGCACTCGATCCGGGTGGTGGGTTCCTCGCTGGGCGGGGCGGCCAGGAACCGCCGCACCTCGTGGACCACGCGCCCCAGGTCCTCGGGATGGATGATCGAGGCGAGCTCGGCGCCGATCAGGTCGTCGGCCTCACGCCCGTACACCCCCGAGGCGGCGGGGCTGACGTACCGGAGTATGCCGGTGGGTGCGGCGATCATGATGACATCGCTGGAGCCCTGGACCAGGGAGCGGAAGTGGTTCTCCTTCTGCGCCAGCTCCTGAGTGAGGGCGATGTTGTCGACGAGCATGATGCCCTGCCGGACGACCAGGGCGAGCACCACCGTGCACCCGGTGAACACCACGACGCGGTCCACCCTGTGGCCCTCGATGACGTTGTAGAGGATGCCGAGGGTGCAGACGGTCGCGGCGAGATACGGCGTCAGGGCGGCCAGCGAACCGCCGATCGGGCGGCTGGTGGTCCGCGCGGCGGGGCGCTGTTCGACGGCGTTGGCCGATGCCCGGTTCGCACCCCAGGGGGCATACGCGAGGAGCAGCGATCCGGCGAACCAGCCGGCGTCCAGCAACTGGCCGGAATGGTAGGTCTGACGGAGCAGCGGCGAGGTGAACAGCGCGTCCGACAGGACGGTCAGGGCGAGCGCGGCGATGGCGGTGTTCACCGCGGAGCGGTTGACGTTGGACCGCCGGAAGTGCAGGGCGAGGACCATGGAGACCAGCACGATGTCGAGCAGCGGATAGGCGAGCGAGAGCGCCACGCGGGCCACGCTCGTCCCCCCGGCGTCCGCGAGGTGCGCGGTGTGGGCGAGGGCGAGGCTCCAGGACAGGGTCAGGAGCGATCCGCCGATCAGCCAGGAGTCCAGTACGAGACAGACCCAGCCGGCCCGGGTGGCGGGGCGTTTGGCGAGGACGAGCAGTCCGACGATCGCGGGCGGGGCGAAGCAGAGGTAGAAGACGTCGGCGAGGGACGGGGTGGGCACCGGGAGCCCGAGCACGACCTCGTACCACCCCCAGACGGCGTTTCCCCCGGCAGCCATCAGCGAGGAGAGTGAGAACAGCAGCCAGGCGGGCCGGAATCGGTTCTCCGCGGCGCGCGCGTAGAGGAAACAGGAGACAGTCGCGATCAGGGCGGCACCGCTGAGGCCGAAGTCACCCATGACGAGTGCCAGTTCGGACGAGCCCCAGCCCAGCGCCGCCCCCACGGCGTAACCACCGCAGACCAGGCCGAGGAGGATCTGCGAGACCAGCCCGGAGGCCCCGCCGACGGTCGGTTGCCGGGAGAGGAGCGCCCCGAGTGCGCTTGCCGGGGCGCTCACCGGGGTGCCCCCGATGTCATCGGATGGGCGCGGGCCCGGCGGGGCGGCCGGCCCGGCGGTCGCCGTCGACCGCCCTGTCGCGTCGGATCGTTCGTCCATCGGCCATACATCGCCCGTCGCCCCCCTCGCGTTCCGCTGCCACCCCGGTGCCGCCCCTTCCACAACGCAGCCCCCCATCCGGGACGATACACCAGACCCGTCACGCAGCGACATAGCCCCTCTACTCAGCGTGACGATCTGGGGAGTTGTCGACACAGTGTGCTGCGGAACGGATCCGCAGCGTGGTCAGCCGGTGGTGAGTACGACGTTCTGCACCGGCTTCCCCGCCGCGAACCGGGTGAGCTGGTCGGCCAGCAGGCGTTTGGCACGCGGCAGGAATGCCGAGGTGCTGCCTCCCACATGTGGCGTGATCAGGACGTTCGGAGCGTGCCAGAGGGGATGGCCGGCGGGCAGCGGTTCGGGGTCGGTGACATCGAGGGCGGCGCGCAGTCGGCCGGACTCGAGTGCGGACAGCAGGGCCTTGGTGTCCACGACGCCGCCGCGCGCGACGTTCACGAGCAGCGCGCCGTCCGCCATCGCGGCCAGGAAGTCGGCGCCCACCAGCCCTTGTGTGGAGGCGTTCAGCGGAGTGGACAGGACGACGATGTCGGCCTCGGGCAGCAGTGCGGGCAGGTCGGCGAGCGCGTGTACGGGGCCGCGCGCAGTGGTCCGTGCGGAGCGCGCGACGCGCGCCACCCGCGCACACTCGAAGGGCACGAGCCGGTCCTCGATCGCGGCGCCGATCGATCCGTACCCCACGATCAGTACGGACTTGTCCGCGAGCGCCGGGTAGAAACCGGAACGCCACTCCTCCTTGTCCTGTCCGTGGACGAATCCGGGGAAGCCGCGCAGCGAAGCGAGTATCAGGGCGAGGGTGAGCTCCGCCGTCGAGGCCTCGTGGACGCCCTTGGCGTTGCACAGCCGCACCCCGGTGGGCAACTGACCGAGCCCCGGCTGGACATGATCGATGCCCGCGGACAGCGTCTGCACGACCTGCACGGCCGCCATCCCGGCGAGCGGGCGGACCGCGATCTCCATGCCCTTCATGTAGGGAACAACGTAGAAGGCACAGTCCGCGGGATCGGCGGGGAAGTCCTGCGCACCGTCCCAGAACCGGTAGTTGAGCCCCTTGGGGAGCCCTTCTATCTCGTCGGCCGGAATCGGCAGCCATACGTCGGGAGTCTTCGTAGAAGTCATGGTCAGGAGGCTATGCGAAGGCCGGCGGGCGGCAGAGGTTACTTTTGGGTGCGGTGCGGTCCCCTGACGGCGGGGCCGAGTGCCTCGCCGGGCGGGGTACCAAGGAGGGTTCGGGGAGTTGGAGCGCAGGAGTCTCGGGGCGGCGGCGCTCGGCGTGGGTGCGGTCGGACTCGGCTGCATGCCTATGAGCTGGGCGTACACCGCGTCGCAGCAGCGTGGTGACCGTGCGTTGCGAGCGGTGCACGCGGCGCTCGACGCGGGTACCGACCTGCTCGACACGGCCGACATGTACGGCCCCTTCACCAATGAGCTTCTGATCGGCAGGGCGTTGAAGGGGCGCCGGGACGAGGCTTTCGTCTCCACCAAGTGCGGGCTGCTGGTGGGCGATCAGCACATCGTTGCCAATGGCCGTCCCGGCTATGTGCGCCGGGCCTGTGACGCGTCGCTGCGCCGGTTGCAGACCGATGTGATCGATCTGTACCACCTGCACCGGGCCGACCCCGAGGTGCCGGTGGAGGAGACCTGGGGGGCGATGGCGGAGCTGGTCACCGCGGGGAAGGTGCGGGCGCTCGGGCTGAGTGCGGTCGGGGCACGGGCCTCGCGCCGGCCGGGGGCGCGGATGCATGACGGAACGATCCGGCAGCTGGAGCGGGTGCAGCAGGTCTTTCCGGTGAGCGCGGTCCAGGCGGAACTCTCGGTGTGGTCGCCGGAGGCGCTGGACGCGCTGCTGCCGTGGTGCGAGGCGCGGGGGGTGGGTCTGCTGGCTGCGATGCCGCTGGGGAACGGCTATCTGACGGGCACGCTGACGCCGGGCCAGGGCTTCGAGCCTGACGATCTTCGGGCCAGGCATCCGCGGTTCACCGCCGAGATGATGGCGGCGAACCAGCCGCTGGTGGTGGGACTGCGCCGGATCGCCGAGCGGCACGGGGCGACTCCGGCCCAGGTGGCGCTGGCCTGGGTGCTGCGGCAGGGCCCGCATGTGGTGCCGGTGCCGGGCACGAAGCGGGAGCAGTGGGCGGTGGAGAACGCGGCGGCGGCCGGGCTGGCGCTGACAGCGCAGGATCTGGCCGAGATCGCGCGGTTGCCGCGGGCACGGAGGTCGTGGGACTGAGAGCGGGGGTGCGCGGGTCCTGCACCTGCCGAGAAAGTTCGTGGGCTTGCGGAACCCGGGGCCGGGCTGCGGTGTAGGAACAGTAGTCAGGCAGCCGTCGAAGGGACCGGTGCTGTGCGCATTGCTGTATTCGGATCGCCGAGAACCCCTGCGGGACACCCACGCGTCCTCCCGGGCGCGCGCCGCGCGGCGGTGGCCGCGCTGGCTGCGGGCTCGCTGCTGCTGTCCGCGGGATGCTCGTCGAACGACGACTCGGGAAACACGCGGGTCCGCTCCACGGGCGCACCCGCCAGGGTGTCCTCCTCTCCACCGTCAGCGAAGGGCTCGGTGAAGGTGGTGTCGACGCTGACGGAGGGGCTCGCTTCTCCATGGGGGCTGGCGGAGCTGCCGAGCGGCGATCTGCTGGTGTCCTCGCGCGACCGGAGAACGATCACCCGGATCGACGGCAGCACGGGGAAGCAGACGCTGGTGGGCACCGTGCCCGGCGTGTCGCCCGCCGGGGAGGGCGGGTTGCTGGGAATCGCGGTCTCCCCGGCGTTTGACACGGACCATCTGGTGTACGCGTACTTCACGACCGCGTCCGACAACCGCATCGCCCGCATGCGGTACGACGGGACCGGCAGGGCTCCCGGCCGGCAGCTGGGTGCACCGCACACGATCCTGCGGGGCATCCCGAAGGGCTACATCCACAACGGCGGCCGGATCGCCTTCGGCCCGGACGGCATGCTGTACGCGGGCACGGGCGAGACAGGGCAGACCAGGGAGCTCGCACAGGACAAGAAGTCCCTGGCGGGCAAGATCCTGCGGATGACCCCGGACGGCAGACCGGCACCGGGCAACCCCGTGCCCGGCTCGCTGATGTATTCGTACGGGCACCGCAATGTGCAGGGTCTGGCCTGGGACGGGCAGAAACGGCTGTGGGCGTCCGAATTCGGGCAGGACACCTGGGACGAGCTGAATCAGATCGTGCCCAGGGGGAATTACGGCTGGCCGAAATACGAGGGCAAGGTGGGCAAGGCGGGCTTTGTCGACCCCGTGGCCCAGCGGAGACCGTCCGAGGCATCCCCGAGCGGGATCGCCTTCGCCCAGGGCTCGATCTGGATGGCGGCCCTGCGCGGTGAGCGGCTCTGGAGGATTCCGCTGTCCGGCACCCCGGGCAGGGAACCTCTGGCGGCCCCGCAGTCGTTTCTGCAAGGGCAGTACGGCCGTCTGCGCACGGTGCTCGCAGCGGGCAGCGACAGACTCTGGCTGGTCACCAGCAACACGGACACCCGCGGCACCCCGAAACCGGGAGACGACAGAATCCTGGTGCTTCAGGTGCGGTAGCGGCGACAGGCGACAGAAGGTGAAAGGGTGCGAGCCGGTGTTCAACTTCTTCGAGGAACTCTTCGCCCCGAGCCGTAAGCACGCCGCGGAAGAACAGAAGCGGCTGGAGCTGACCCGGGTGGATCTGGGCACGGGTGACCCCGCCCGCGGCCCGGTGGACCTGAGCTCGGGAAAGGTGACGGTGCGCGTCCCCGGTCCTGAGGGGACCCCGCCACCCCCGCCGCCGGCCCCCCGTCAGGACCCAGAAGACACCGAGGCCCCCTCAAGCCGCTCAGGCCCGTCCGGCGATTGAGGACGAAACGGTCACCGGACGGCCCGGGTACCCGCTCCCCGCACCGGCCCCGCTCCTTCGCCCCCCATGTGCCGGTTGGTCTAAGACGCCCCGTTGCCCGGGTACAGGCGGAGGCGGTGCGCCAGGGCCGCAGCCTCGCCGCGGCTGGAGACACCGAGCTTGGCAAGGATGTTCGAGACATGCACGCTCGCGGTCTTGGGCGAGATGTACAGCTCCTCGGCAATCCGCCGGTTCGTATGCCCCGCAGCGACAAGCCGGTGCACGTCCTGCTCGCGCCTCGTCAGCCCGAACGACTCCACTGCCGCGACGGCCGCGTCCTGGAGCTGGTCCTCGGAGTGCCCCCGCTCCGGGGCCCCGCCCCTGGAACCCGCCTCGGCCGGGACGGTGACGGCGACCGGAATCTCGTCGGGCGAGGGAGCGAGCGGGATGCGCGCGCGGCCGGCCAGCAGCTCGATGGTCTCGGTCAGCGGGCGCGCGCCGAGCCATTCGGCGATGCTGTGGGCGTCGCGCAGGAGACCGGCCGCCGTGGCACGGTCACCGGAGGCGACGAGGATGGCCTCCGCCCAGCGGTGGTGGACCTGGGCCCGTTCGTACGGGCGGGAGAGGGGGGCGAAGGCGTCAGCCGCGCGGGACCAGTGGTCGGGAGTGTCGGCGCCCTCCGCCCGGGCCAGCTCGGCGTTGATCAGCAGACCGTACGCGGCCCAGACCGGGACGAACATGGGCAGCTGCCCCAGGTGCTTGCGGATGAGGGCGAGGACCGCAGGCCGGCCGGGCTCCGCGGCGGGCAGCCCGCGGGCGTCCGCCTCCGCCGTGGCAGCGGTATGGAGGAGCGGCAGGGCGTACCGCTGGGTGCCGGGCGGGAAACCCTGCTCCGCCTGCGCCTCGAAGGCGGCCCGCGCCTCCAGGAGGCGCCCCTGCTGCACGGCGAGGGTCATGGCATGACGCACGGGATTGATGAGGTGCTGGGGCTGCGGGTCGCGTGAACCGAAGTTCCGCCGAGTCAGCGCGAGCTGGACCTCGGCCTCGGCGAAGTCGCCTCGGGCGAGGGCCAGCTCGGTGCGGATCGCGGCCACGAAGCCCTGCGCCTTGCTGGACTGTGCGGTGCGGGCCGCCGCATCCGTGGTCGCCCGGCTCTCGTCCCAGTGGCCGAGGGAGAAGTACGACGTCGCCTGGTTGGCGCGGACCCACGCCTCCATGTCGGCGACACCGTGGCTGTGGCAGACCTCGATGCCGTGGTCCGCGGCGGCGACCGCTTCCAGGGAGCGGCCCATGGCTTCGAGCGTCGAGGGGAGGTTGATGCTGGCGCGGCCCATGAGGCCCACGAGGTGGAGTTCATCGGCCCGGTCGCGGACGGCGTACATCTCGGCGATGCCCTCCTCGATACCGCCCGCATCAGCAGTGAGCCAGCCGCGGGTGAGCCGTGCGTGAAGTTCGATGTACTCGTCGCCGACGAGCTGCGCGTACTCCACGGCCCGGTCGACTGCGGCGAGCGTCTCCTCGCCCGGGCGGTGCATGGCACCCCATCCGGCCACGCTCATGAGGACATCGGCGTGAACGGCGGACGGGGGCAGGCCACGGACCAGGTCCTGGGCGATGGCCAGTTCCTGCCAGCCGTCGCCCCGGGCGAGGTCCTGCGTCAGCCGGGAGCGCTGCACCCAGAACCAGGCGGCCCGAAGCGGGTCGGGGTCGTCCTCCAGGACCCGTATGGCCTTCTTGGAGATGGCGAGGGCGCGTTCGCGTTCGCCGCCGAAACGGGCAGCAACGGTGGCTTCGGCCATCAGGTCGAGATAGCGGAGCGGGGTGGTCTCGGGGTCACAGCCACAGGCCGGGTAGACCTCTGCGTAGTCGATGGGGCGCAGGGTGCGGCGTATCTCGTCGGGGACGTCGTCCCACAGTTCCATCGCGCGTTCCAGCAGCCGGAGTTGCTCGGTGAAGGCGTAGCGGCGGCGGGCCTCGACGGAGGCCTTCAGTACGGCGGGAAGGGCCTTGGCCGGATCGTGGGCGCCGTACCAGTAGCTGGCCAGGCGCGTGGCGCGTTCGCCTGTGCGGACGAGCGTGGGGTCGGCCTCCAGCGCCTCGGCGTAGCGGCGGTTGAGGCGGGAGCGTTCGCCGGGCAGCAGGTCGTCGCTGACGGCTTCGCGGACCAGCGAGTGCCGGAAGCGGTAGCCGTTGCCCTCCCCTGTGGTGAGCAGCAGGTTGGCGCCGACGGCTCCGCGCAGCGCCGCGATGAGTTCGTCCTCGGCCAGTCCGCAGACCGCGGCCAGCAGTTCGTACTCGACGGTGGAGCCGCCTTCGGCGATGATCCGGGCGATCTTCTGGGCATCCTCGGAGAGCGCTTCGACGCGGACGAGAAGGAGGTCGCGGAGCGAGTCGGAGAGTCTGGCGCTGTCGCCGCACTCCAGGCTGCAGGCGAGCTCTTCGACGAAGAAGGCGTTGCCGTCGGAGCGTTCGAAGATCTCGTCCACGAGGGCGGGCTCGGGGGTGGCCGCGAGAATGCCGGTGAGCTGACGGCGGACTTCGGCGTGGCTGAACCGGGCGAGCTCGATCCGGCGGACGGTGCGGAGGCGGTCCAGTTCGGCGAGGAGGGGGCGCAGGGGGTGGCGGCGGTGGATGTCGTCGGCCCGGTAGGTACCGATGACGACGAGGCGGCCGCTGCGCAGCGTGCGGAAGAGATAGGCGAGGAGGTGCCGGGTGGAGGCGTCGGCCCAGTGCAGGTCCTCCAGGACGAAAACGACGGGCCGGTCCGCGGAAATGCGTTCCAGCAGCCGGGCGGTGAGCTCGAAGAGTCGGGCGGTGCCGTGCTCGTCGGTGGCGTCCCGGTCGGCCTCGCCGAGTTCGGGGAGGAGCCGGGCCAGTTCACCTTCCTGCCCGGCGCAGGCTGCGGCCATCTCCTCGGGCAGAGTGCGGCGCAGGGCGCGCAGGGCCGTGGAGAACGGGGCGTACGGCAGCCCGTCGGCGCCGATCTCCACGCAGCCGCCGACGGCGACGACTGCCTCGCGGCGGCCGGCCGCGATCAGGAATTCCTCGACCAGCCGCGTCTTGCCGACGCCGGCCTCACCGCCGATGAGCAGCGCCTGCGGCTCCCCGGCGCCGTCGGGGTGTCCGCCGGTTGCGCGGACGAGCGCATCGGTGAGCAAGGTGAGTTCGCCTGCGCGACCGACGAACACGGGACTGACAGACCTGGTCTCCACGCCGCCGAGCATCGCACATGGGTGCGACACCACGACGGCGGGAGGGAATTCGGTGGTCATCTCACGCCCGTTACGCGGCGTGGACGAACCTGTTCCGTAGCGAACTCACCGCCCCCTCGTCCTCCTTGTGTCCGGACCGGCGAGCGGCGCGGCGGTCCCGGCGGACCTGCCGGAGGACGCGCTCGTGCTCGGCCCGGTGCAGGAGTTCGGCTTCCCTGATCTTGTGGAGGTCGTACGCGTACATGTGGTTCTCCTGGATGTCGACGGCCCGGTGGGGCCTGGCGGAGGGGCAGTTGGTGCGACGGTCCCGGTTCTGCCGGGCTCGTTCTCTGCCGTGCCTCCACTTTCGTCTTCCAGGGGGTGTCGCCACATCGGGCGACTTCCGCATCTCTACGGGGCGGGGGGCCTTAGGCGCAGGCGACAGGTGCCGCATGCGGGCCAAAGCCCCCCGGGCAGATGCCTTACGGCCTGCCCCACGATAGGGAGTGGGCTCCCAACGCCCTGCGACGCCGCTCGCTGATCCACTCCCTATCGTGGGGCAGGCCGATAGACCGACCGGCACGCACGCTCGATCGGCCAGCTCTGGCCGGGCCGATCACCCGCCCCAGCTGCGGCCCGATCGCCTGTCTCAGCCGGCGGCGCCCGCGGTCGGCAGGGGAACGATGAGGTCGAAGTACATGCCGGCGGAGATCAGTACGCCGAGGACACCGAGTGCGATTCCGGCGGTCGCCACGGCGCGGACCCAGCCGGGCTGCGGGTCCCTGGCAGGTGCGCCGAAGGCCGGGCGGACCAGGGCGAAGACGCCGACCAGCAGGGCGAGGAGCGCGAAGAGGCCGTTGACAAGGGCGGTGGAGTGCCAGGCGTCGCCGTAGATCTCGGAGATCTGCTGGGCCACGGAGCCACCGGAGGCAGTCTTTATCTGGCCCAGCAGGGTCTCCCGCTCGGCGGCGACCCGGCCCGGCCATGCCCCGGTGAGGCCGACGACGCCGAGGCCGACGGCGACGACGGCCGCGGCGGCCGCGCCGAGCCCGGACGGCGCCCGGCGGAAGTCGTCGTCCTTCGGATCGAAGTCGAGGTCCGGATCGGAGTCCGAGTCGGCGCTGCTGCCGTGCCCGGGACCGTCGCCCGGCGCCCGTCCGCCCTCGGCTTCGCCCTCCGCCTCGTCGGACACATCGGAAGCGTCCGACGCGCCCTTCACAAGCGTCGTGGACGTCGTGTCCGTGGCTTCGGGTTCCTCGGTGGCAGGGGCTTCGGTGGTCTTGGACGTTGTGGTGTTCATGCGCCGCACGCTAGGCGGCCTGGATGAGAACCCTCTTAACGTCCGCGGCCGGTCCGGTACCGCCCGGCCCGGAGCGGACCCGCACCGGGCAGCAGTCCCGTCTCAGCCCCGCTGAGCGCGCCACTCGGGTGCCAGCACGGACCAGATCTCCGAGTCGTGCCGTGTCCCCCGGTACGGGTAGCTCTCGCGGAGCACCCCGTCGCGCGTCATGCCGAGCCGCTTCGCGACCGCGACACTGCGGGTGTTGGCGGAGGACGCCACCCACTCCACGCGGTGCATCCCGCGCTCCTCGACCGCCCAGTCGATCAGCTTGCGCACCGCCCGGGTCACCAGACCGCGCCCCTCTCCCGCGGACTCCAGCCAGCAGCCGACCTCGCAGTTCCCGGACTCGGTGTCGAAGATCCGGAAGAGGACGCCGCCGACGAGCGTGCCGTCCAGCCAGATGCCGTACAGCCGGCCCGTGTCGGCCGCCTGCTTGTCGGCGTACCGCTGCAGCAGGGCGCGCGCCGATTCGAGATCGGTGGCGAAGGCCGCGAACGGGATCCACGGGTCGACGAGCTCGCGGGCCCGGTCGATATGCGCGAGGAACTCCTCCGCCTGCCAGACTTCCAGCGGGCGCAGTTCCGCACCGTCGTCACCCAGGGATACCGCGAACATCGTGCTCCTCCAACTGCCGTGTCAGTGGACGCGCTGCGCGGCCGGTTCGTCGTCCTCGCTGCTGCGCGCCGAATGAATTTTCGCACGCGGGGCCCGGCAGTCGGGCGGCTCGATGCTGATGCGTGGCAGCCATGGGTCCAGCCGGCGCGGCAGCCACCAGTTGGCGCCGCCCAGCATGTGCATCAGGGCCGGAACCAGCAGGGTGCGCAGGACGAAGGCGTCCAGGGCGACCGCGGCGGCGAGTGCGATGCCGAACATCGCGATGACCCGGTCTCCGCTGAGGACGAAGGCGAGGAAGACGGAGATCATGATCACCGCGGCGGAATTGATCACCCGGCTGGTCTCGGCAAGGCCGACCCGGACCGCCCGCCGGTTGTCGCCGGTCTCCAGCCACTCCTCGTACATCCGGCCGACGAGGAACACCTGGTAGTCCATGGAGAGGCCGAAGAGCACGGAGACCATGATGACCGGGAGGAAGGGTTCGATGGGCCCGGCGCTGCCCAGCCCCAGCAGTTCGCTCCCCCACCCCCACTGGAAGATCGCGACGACGACGCCGAAGGAAGAGGCGACGGCGGCCACATTCATGACGGCCGCCTTCAGCGGGATTGCGATCGACCGGAACGCCAGCAGCAGGAGCAGGCAGCCGAGCCCGATGACCGCGCCGACGAAGAGCGGGAGTCTGCCGATGATGACCTGGGCGAAGTCGTCGTAGCCGGCCGTCACACCGCCCACGTACGCGTGCAGTGAGGTGTTCTCCTCGGTGTGCGGCAGGACGTCCGTGCGCAGCCGGTCGACGAGTGCGCTGGTCTCCCGCGACTGCGGCGACGAGGCCGGGACGACGGTGACGAAGGCCGCGTCGCCGCTGCTGTTGTACGTGACCGGGCTGACCGAGGCGACACCGTCGGTGGCCCGAAGCGTGGCGGGCAGACTGTCCATCGCGAGCCGGTCGTCGGCCCCGTCGAGCTGCGCGGCGATGGTCAGCGGGCCGTTGACGCCGGGCCCGAATCCATCGGCCAGCAGGTCGTACGCCTGCCGGGTGGTGGTCGACGCGGCGTTGTTGCCCTGGTCGGAGCTGCCGAGATGGAGCGCGAACGTGGGCAGTGCGAGGACGAGCATCACCACAGCGGCGACCGCGCCGAGCAGTTTGGGGTGGCGTTCGACAAACGCCGACCAGCGCGCGGCGAAACCGGTGGGCAGCTCGGGCCGCGGTCCGTGCTCGGCGAGCTGCTTGCGCTCGCGCCGGTTCAGCGCCCGCATCCCGATGAAGGAGAGCAGCGCGGGCAGCAGGGTCACGGAGGCGGCCACGGTCAGCACCACGGTGAGCGAGGCGGCGATCGCGACGCCGTTGAGGAAACCGAGCCGCAGGATGAGCATGCCGAGCAGGGCGATGCAGACGGTGGCCCCGGCGAAGACGACGGCGCGCCCGGTCGTCGCAACGGCGTTCTGCGCCGCCTCGGCGACCGTCATGCCGCGCCGCAGTCCTGTGCGGTGCCGGGTGACGATGAACAGCGCGTAGTCGATGCCGACGCCGAGCCCTATCAGCATGCCGAGCATGGGGGCGAAGTCGGCGACAGTCATCAGGTGCCCGAGCAGCACGATGGCCGCGTACGCCGTTCCGACCGAGACGAGGGCGGTGGCGATGGGCAGCAGGCTGGCGGCGAGCGAGCCGAAGGCGAGGAAGAGGACGACCGCGGCGACGACCACTCCGATGGCCTCGCTGAGATGGGCGGACGGTGCTTCGGTGAGGGCGACGGCGGAGCCGCCCAGCTCCACCTGGAGTCCGTCGCCGGCGGCCGCCTTCGCGGTGTCGACGACGGACCGGGCCTGCTGCACCGGGATGTCGTCGGCCTGATGGTCGAAGGTGATCGTGGCGTAGGCGGTGTGTCCGTCCGCGCTGATCTGCCCCGCGCCGGAGGCTCCGTAGGGCCCGGTGACGCCGCCGACGCCGGGCAGTTGCTCGATCGTGTGAAGCGTCCGGGTCATCGTCTGCCGGACGTCGGCGGCCCGGACGGTGGAGTCGGTGGTGTGCCAGACGACGGTGTCGGTGTCGCCGCCGAGGTCCGTGAATCCGCTCCCCAGCAGGTCGGTCGCCCGCCCGGACTCGGTGCCGGGCACGTCGTAGTTGTTGGAGTACGCGGACCCCGCGAACCCCGCCGCGGTGGCCGCGCCGCCGAGGGCGAGCAGCCAGATGAGGACGGCGAGGAGACGGTGCCTTATGCACCAGCGGGCGATGGCGGCCAACGGACGTGCTCCCTGGTGGTTCGTGGATCTTTTTCGGGAGATCTGATGAACAGCCCGCAAAGAACACATGACCTGAGGATCGTCACTCTTGCAGCCCTCAGTGATCCTTTGCCTGTTTCGTGGCGATGCTCACAAGGACTGATATTTCCGCTACGCGCACCGCCGGTTACTGACCCCGCGTCGCCCTCCGACGCCTCGTCGCCGCCTCCATGGATTCCTGCTGCTCCTCCTCCTCCGCTTCCTCCTCCGCCTGCGGCTCGTCCTCGTACTGCTCCTCGATCGCGGCGATGCCCTTCGCCACGCCTCCGCACGTTGGACGGGACAGATGCGCGGCTCGCTGCCGAAGCCGCCGTCGG
Source organism: Streptomyces sp. NPDC051020 (assembly GCF_040683105.1). Lineage (NCBI taxonomy): Bacteria > Bacillati > Actinomycetota > Actinomycetes > Kitasatosporales > Streptomycetaceae > Streptomyces > Streptomyces sp. NPDC051020. Next base: position 56,013 of record NZ_JBFBCG010000047.1, read on the forward strand.
TCCCGGGTGCGCTGCAGATGCCGGGGCGTAGAGGTGGGGTTCGCCTCGTCCGGGGCGGACCCCGTCGTGACGCCGGACCAGTTCTCGATCGGTTCAGTCGTGATCGCGAATACGTCCGTCGCCGGGGCACGGTTCCGCGTGTCCGCGGCGGTGCCCGGCGGTCAGCCGGAGACGCTCGCCCGGCCGTTCTCGATGTGCCCCATCAGTCGGCGGCGGAACACGTCGTCCCCGTCGACGGTGACGGACAGGTCGTACCAGCCGTGCGCGTCGGCGGCCGAGTGGACGACCGTACGACTCCGGCCGGGCTTGACCTTGATGGTCCGGGTCCAGTCGCGCAGGTCCGCCTCGTCGACGTACCCGAGCGGCCGGACGGTGAAGGTGAGCGTCCGCTGCCCCGTATTGCGCAGGGTGACGTGCAGATCGCGCTCGTGGGCATCGATCCAGGTGGCGACCTCGGGCCCGCCGGCGGCAGGTCCTGCGAACTCGCGCCGGAAGCCGTTCGGCCCGGTCACCGTGAACCGGTACGCGTCACCGGTGAGGGGGACCGTCCATTGCGCCGTGCCCCGTACATCCTGGTGCTGGGGTACGGGAAACTCGCCCGCGTACGGGTACAGCGCGAAGTGCGCCGACGAACGGCCCGTGTTGCTCAGGGCCACCCGCACTGCCCCGTTCGCCACGGTCGACTGGGCGTCCGGCTGGTACGGCAGCGGACGGGCGGGCCGGACACCGGGCTCCTGTACGGGCATCTGCTGGACGGCCGGCGGCTTCGGCTGCCAGCGTCCGCTGAACGGCGGAACGACGCCAGGCTGCTCGATCTCGGGCCTGCGCCGCCCGCGCGTGAAGTCGAACGCAGAGGTCAGATCGCCGGTGACGGTGCGCCGCCACTGACTGATGTTCGGCTCCTTCACTCCCGTCCACCGCTCCAGGAAGCGGATCACCGAGGTGTGGTCGAAGACCTCGGAGCAGACGTAGCCGCCCACGGTCCACGGCGACACGACGAGCAGCGGCACCCGTACGCCGAGGCCGGTGGGCTTGGACTCCCACTGTTCCTCGGTCACCTCGGGCGGTGCCACGGGCGGCGGGACGTGGTCGAAGAAGCCGTCGTTCTCGTCGTAGTTGATGATGACGGCGGTGTGCTGCCACACATCGGGGTGCTTGCCCAGCGCGTCCAGGACCTTGTAGACGATCGTCGCGCTGTGGATCGGGGAGGAGACGCTCGGGTGCTCCGAGTCGACCGCCGAGGGCACCAGGTAGGAGACCTCGGGCAGCGTGCCCGCCGCCACGTCCGCGGCGAACGCGTCGGCCAGCTTGCCGGTCTCGACCCGGCGCAGCGCCCGCTCGAACAGGCTGCGTTCCGTGTCCGTCAGCGTGGCGACACCGTCCTCCAGCAGACCGAGCAGCCTGGCCCGCTCGGCCGCGTCGTCCGTGTCACGGACGGCCGCGTAGAAGGACTCCATGTAGGTGTGTCCGCCGGTCTTCGCCAGCGCCTTGCGGGCGATCGCCTTGAAGGTGGCGAAGAACTCGATCTGGTTGTCGGTGAAGTTCTCCCACTCGGTGTACGTCTTCCAGCTGTGCCCGGCCTCCTCCAGCCGTTCCGCGTACGTGGACCAGTCGTACCCCCGATGCGTGCCCTCGTTGTACGCGTCGTTGCCGACCGCCCGCTTGCCGTTCGCCTCGAAGCCCGTCTTCCCGCTCCACAGGTGGTTGCGGTTGGGGCTGGTGGAGGTGTGGATGGACGAGTGGTAGGCGTCGCAGACGGTGAAGGTGTCGGCCAGTTCGTAGTGCAGGGGGATGTCGCGACGGTCGTAGTACGCCATGGTGGCGGCCGTCTTCGCGGTCACCCAGCCGTTCATCCAGCCGCCGGCCCATGCCTTGCCGCCGCCGCTCCAGGAGTGGTCGAGGGCGCCTATGTACTGGAGGTCCTTCTTCTGCGTCGCGGCGGCGTCCCGGACCGGGAAGGGCAGCACGGAGGTGCCTGCCGCGCCCGGCTGCTCGAAGACCGGCTTTCCGGAGGGCAGCTCGATCGCATTGCGGTCGCCGAATCCGCGTACGCCGCGCAGGGTCCCGAAGTAGTGATCGAAAGAACGATTCTCCTGCATCAGGATCACCACGTGCCTGATGTCCCCGAGCCCGCCGCCGGACCCCGCCGAAGTCGAAGGCTGTGCGGCCATCGCGGCCTGCAGCGACGGCGGCAGCAGCGAACCGGCCGCCGCGACGCCGAGCGCGCCGCCACCCAGTGCGAAGAGCCGACGCCGTGAAATGTCCGTGTTCAAGTTGAGCCTCCCGAGTCCGGTCGTACAGCGGGGAAGCTATTGAAGGCAGGTGGCTGCGGAAAGGCCACCGCACGGCCCGGCGGTGAACGTCCAAGAGGTCGCCCGGGAAAATCCAACCCGCGGGCCGCCGGTCCGAGCCCGGGCGTCGGTGAACGGCACGGCGCCGATGACGACGCCCAGCAGGGCCGCGGGTACGGCAACGGCCTTACGACGGCGAATGCCGGCACCGCGAGAAGCGCGACGAAGACGGTTTCGGCGGTGACGGCGTTCAGCGGACCTTCTCCCGGGCACGGGAAGAACAGGAAGGGGCGGTGCACCCGGCCAAACGGGTGCACCGCCCCTTCATCCGCATGCGGCGGAGGGAAGGGCTCAGCCTTCGACGCCGAGCTTCTCCAGGATCAGCTCGCGGACGCGGGCGGCGTCCGCCTGGCCGCGGGTGGCCTTCATGACCGCGCCGACGAGCGCGCCCGCCGCCGCGACCTTGCCGCCGCGGATCTTGTCCGCGATGGCCGCGTTGGCGGCAATGGCCTCGTCGACGGCCGTGCCCAGCGCGCCCTCGTCCGAGACGACCTTCAGGCCGCGCTTCTCGACGACGGTGTCCGGGTCGCCCTCGCCCGCGAGGACACCCTCGATGACCTGGCGCGCCAGCTTGTCGTTGAGGTCGCCGGAGGCGACGAGCTCGGTCACCCGGGCGACCTGCGCCGGGGTGATCGCCAGCTCGTCCAGGGCGGTGCCGGTCTCGTTGGAGTGACGGGCCAGCTCGCCCATCCACCACTTGCGGGCCTGGTCCGACGGGGCGCCCGCCTCGGTCGTGGCGACGATCAGGTCGACCGCGCCCGCGTTGAGGATGGACTGCATGTCGTGCTCGGAGGCACCCCACTCCTCGCGCAGCCGGTTGCGGCGTACGCGCGGCAGCTCGGGGAGGCCCTTGCGGAGCTCCTCGACCCAGTCGCGGGCCGGAGCGACGGGCACCAGGTCCGGCTCCGGGAAGTAGCGGTAGTCCTCGGCGTTGTCCTTGATGCGGCCGGCCGTGGTGGAGCCGTCCTCCTCGTGGAAGTGCCGGGTCTCCTGCACGACCTCGGCGCCGGAGTTCAGCACCGCGGCGTGGCGCTGGATCTCGTAACGGGCGGCACGCTCGACGGAACGCAGCGAGTTCACGTTCTTCGTCTCGGAGCGCGTACCGAACGTCTCGGTGCCATTGGGGCGCAGCGACAGGTTCACGTCGCAGCGCATCTGGCCCTGCTCCATGCGGGCCTCGGACACGCCGAGCGCCTTGATGAGCTCGCGCAGCTCGGCCACGTACGCCTTGGCGACCTCGGGTGCGCGCGTACCCGCTCCCTCGATCGGCTTGGTGACGATCTCGATGAGCGGAATGCCCGCACGGTTGTAGTCCAGCAGCGAGTGGGACGCGCCCTGGATACGGCCGGTGGCGCCGCCGACGTGCAACGACTTGCCGGTGTCCTCCTCCATGTGGGCACGCTCGATCTGCACCCGGAAGATCTCGCCGTCCTCCAGCTGGACGTCCAGATAGCCGTCGAAGGCGATCGGCTCGTCGTACTGCGAGGTCTGGAAGTTCTTCGGCATGTCCGGATAGAAGTAGTTCTTCCGGGCGAAGCGGCACCACTCGGCGATCTCGCAGTTGAGCGCGAGGCCGATCTTGATGGCGGACTCGACGCCGATCGCGTTGACGACCGGGAGCGAGCCGGGCATGCCGAGGCAGGTCGGGCACGTCTGCGAGTTCGGCTCCGCGCCCAGCTCGGTGGAGCAGCCGCAGAACATCTTGGTCTTGGTGCCGAGCTCGACATGGACCTCAAGGCCCATGACGGGGTCGTACGTCGCGAGGGCGTCCTCGTACGGCACCAGGTCAGTGACAGTCACGGTGAAACTTTCCCTCTCAACCCAGCAGTACGTCGTCGTCGCCCAGGCGCTTCAGCTCTCGGCAGAGCAGAGCGATGCCGGTGGCGATGGCGGCAGCGGAGACGACGGCGTCGACCAGCCGGAGCGTGTCGTGCTCAGAGCGTGCCTTCTTGGCCTGCTTGAGCACGCCGATCGCGCCGAAGGCGGTGGTGCCGATGGACAGGTACGTACCGGTCTTGGACTTCTTGAAGCCCTTGGCCTTGGTCAGTGCGCTCACAGCGAGGGAGCCTCCTCCAGCAGCGGGTGCCCCCACTTTTCCACGAAGGCGGCCTCGACTGCGGCCCCGACCTTGTACAGCCGGTCGTCCTTCATGGCGGGGGCGATGATCTGCAGACCGACCGGCAGGCCGTCCTCCGGTGCCAGACCGCAGGGCAGCGACATGGCGGAGTTGCCGGCCAGGTTCGTCGGGATGGTGCACAGGTCGGCCAGGTACATCGCCATCGGGTCGTCGGTACGCTCGCCGATCGGGAAGGCGGTGGTCGGGGTCGTCGGGGAGACGATGACGTCCACCTGCCCGAAGGCCTTCTCGAAGTCCCGCGTGATGAGCGTGCGGACCTTCTGCGCCGAGCCGTAGTACGCGTCGTAGTAGCCGGAGCTGAGTGCGTACGTCCCGAGGATGACGCGGCGCTTGACCTCGTCACCGAAGCCGGCCTCGCGGGTGAGCGCGGTGACCTCCTCGGCGGACTTCGTGCCGTCGTCGCCGATCCGCAGGCCGTAGCGCATGGCGTCGAAGCGCGCCAGGTTGGACGAGCACTCGGACGGCGCGATCAGGTAGTACGCCGACAGACCCAGGTCGAAGGACGGGCAGTCCAGCTCGACGATCGTGGCGCCGAGCGACTTCAGCAGCTCGACCGACTCGTTGAAGCGCTGGACGACACCGACCTGGTAGCCCTCGCCGGAGAACTGCTTGACGACACCGATGCGCATGCCGTCGACGCTGCCGTTGCGGGCGGCTTCGACGACGGGCGGGACCGGGGCGTCGATGGACGTCGAGTCCAGCGGGTCGTGTCCGGCGATCACCTCGTGCAGGAGGGCCGCGTCCAGGACCGTGCGGGCGCAGGGGCCGCCCTGGTCGAGGGAGGACGAGAAGGCGACCATGCCGTAGCGGGAGACGCCGCCGTAGGTGGGCTTGACGCCGACGGTGCCGGTGACGGCGGCGGGCTGGCGGATGGAACCGCCGGTGTCCGTGCCGATGGCGAGGGGGGCCTCGTACGACGCGAGGGCGGCCGAGGAGCCACCGCCGGAGCCGCCCGGGACGCGGGTGAGGTCCCACGGGTTGCCGGTCGGACCGAAGGCGCTGTTCTCGGTGGAGGACCCCATGGCGAACTCGTCCATGTTGGTCTTGCCGAGGATGACGACGTCGGCCGCCTTCAGCTTCTTGGTCAGGGTCGCGTCGTACGGCGGGACCCAGCCCTCGAGGATCTTCGAGCCGACGGTGGTCGGCATGTCCTTCGTGGTGAAGATGTCCTTCAGCGCGAGCGGGACGCCGGCCAGCGGGCCGAGCTTCTCGCCCGCCGCCTTCTTCGCGTCGACGGCACGGGCCTGCGCGAGCGCGCCCTCACGATCGATGTGCAGGAAGGCGTGGACCTTCTCGTCGACCGCGTCGATCCGGGCCAGGTGCGCCTCGGTGACCTCGACGGCCGTGAGCTCACCGGAGGCGATCTTCGCGGCGATCTCGGCGGCGGTGAGCTTGATGATGGAGCTGTTGTCCGTCATGGTTTTTAGTCCTCCCCCAGGATCTGCGGCACCTTGAAACGCTGCTGCTCCTGGGCCGGGGCGCCGGAGAGCGCCTGCTCGGGGGTGAGCGACGGACGGACCTCGTCCGCGCGCATGACATTGGTCAGCGGCAGCGGGTGGGAGGTCGGCGGTACGTCTTGGTCGGCGACCTCGGAGACGCGGGCGACCGCGCCGATGATGTCGTCGAGCTGACCGGCGAAGTGATCGAGCTCTTCGCCCTTCAGCTCCAGACGCGCCAGCCGGGCGAGGTGGACGACCTCCTCGCGCGTGATGCCAGGCATGCAGCGATCCTCAGGGGTGAGTGTTGTGGTTTTGGCCCCAATCCTATGGGGTCCGCCATGGGAGGGACCGCCACCCATGGAACACTCTGCTCTGATCTGCGCGTATCGGGGCCGGTCGGGCCCGTCGAGAAGGTCCCCGTGTGTGAGGCGTCCTCGATTCCCTGGGGGAGATCGAGGACAGGACACCACTCGCGCGTCCCGGGCTCTCTTCCCTGCCGGCCGGCCCGCCCGCTCACGTCGTCGCCGGACGCGAGGGAATCCCTCGCCCGGGGGACCGCGGCTCCAGCTCGGCCACCCCCGTCGCGGCGGCCGCGGCCGCAGCCGCCGCGGC